>JAISLM010000049.1 GCA_031290855.1 Spirochaetaceae bacterium | reverse complement strand
TGAGGCGGTGTTCCTGTACAACACCAGGCGGCCCCATCTGGCCCTTAACTACGAAACGCCTGAAAATACGCACCGTAGGGTCGCGTAAATATCTGTCAACCTATTTCAGGACTTGACAGGACGTTCTGTAAGGAGGCGCCTTATCAGCCTGAAAGCAATATAGGGCGGCGGCCTACCTTCCAGGTATACCGCCACCCTAATCAGCTTGAACGCTATGAATGAAACCTGCCGGCGGGGCCTAGGGGATGAACGTAATCACAACCTTGCCGTTGCCGCTGTATGCGCCGCCGCCTGTAACGCCTGTTGCGGGGTAGATCGTCGCGGCGTCGAACTTAAGGCCGTCGCCTGTGGTTTTGACCCAGGAGGAGCCTCCGCCTCCGAACGAAGCGTGCGACCTGCCGGTGGCTCCGCCGCCGCCGCCGCCGTAGTAACCGCCGCCGCCGCCGCCGCCGCCGTTCTGCCAAGCATTGCCGTCACCGCCCAGGCCCAAAGTTCCGGGAGTACCCGGACTCCTGGAATTGGAAACTGTTCCGCCCTCATTTAGCGTGCCGCCGTTAGCGTAGGCCGTCTCGCCGTTGCTGCCGGTATTACTTTGTCCGTTACCGCCGGACGCTATGCCCATGCCTCCGTTCCCGCCTTTGCCGTAATAATTAGTTCCATTACTATGGCCTTTTCCTCCGCCGCCTCCGGCAACTATTATCCGGCTTTCCAGGGAAGCCTTGTGGTTCCATGCGGTATCAGCTCCTGCGGCCTTTACACGGCGTACATCGCTCGCGCCTCCTCCTCCTCCTCCGTTCATGCCATGTGACGGGGATTTTGATCCTTTACCGCCGCCGTTCCAGCCGCCTGCGGTTGTATCGCCGCCAAACACTCCACCGACAACACCCTGACCGCCTGAGTAGATATACAGCGTCGTGCCTTCATTCAGGCTTATCACGCCGCTAACGTAGCCGCCCGCACCCTTGTGTTCCGTAGCGTCTCCGAAGTCGTTTCCCGCGCCCCAGGCCTCGATCTTGTACCTGCCGGTCTTCGGCACGGTCCATGCCCGTGATTTGCCGGTGTACGCGAACTCGAACGGAACCACGCCGTCCTGTGCCCACCTGGCGTAAAGTTTGAGGTCTCCTGAAACAGGGGTTTCGGCGTCCACCGTGTTTCCACCCTGCACCGCGTCCGTCCAGCCCTTGAACACGTACTTCAGGTTGCCGCTCTCAATCGCGTCGGCTATCTTCGGGAGGTTTTTGCCCGCAGCCTTGAGTCCGCCCTGCGCCGCGTCGGGAGCGGAAACGCTGATGTCGGCTGGCGCAGAACCGTGCCCGTTGGCGTCAAAGCTCAGCGTGTAGGTCCGGGCGGTCCACTTCTGGTACAGGTTCGTGTTGTCCGCGAAGCCGTCCTTGGACGGGTCTACCGCGTTCCCCCTCCTGTCGGCCCAGCCGTCCGCTTTCCAGTGAACACGTGTAAATGTGGGGCTGATCGTTTGGTCGATCTTCTTTCCGAGTATGTCGCTCGTGCCTATCCTGTAAGCCTTGTATTCGATTATCTTGTTGCCGGCGGCCTTCGCGTTGTCGTATTTGTCGGTTTCGTAGGCCTTTACCGTCCCATCTCCACTCTTGTACTGAACTTCGCTGTCGCCGGACGCCCCCGTCCCCGCGTCGTTCGTATATACGAATTTCGTCGGAACGGCAAAGCGGCTTTCAAAGGCGCCGGAACCGTCCGCCTTGTTAAAGACTATCGTCTTGTAAGGCTGGGACGGTGCGCCTTTCGCCCACTTCGCCACGACCGTTATGCTCTTCGTCAGCGTGGTGGAAAGTTCAAGCGGCGCGGCTTCGTCCCCGTCGGCGCCGTTCCCGCCGGCTATGGTCCAGCCCTTGAAGATACGATAGTCCCATTCGGGCTTGCTGCCCGTGAATTGCGGCTCGCCGTTCTCGTCCAGGTACTCGTCTCCGGGGAGGCAGGGCAGCGTCGCAAGCGGTTTTGCGGGTTCGGCCTTGAGCTCCGTCTCGGGCGGAGAAGGCGGCGGCTTGTCCTTCGCTATCACGCCACTGTCCAAATCCTGCCGGTACTTTTCCAACTCCGCGTTGTAGGCGTCCCAGAGGAACTTCGTGTTCTTCCATTCGGTGAGCGCGGTGTTGTACGTCTCAAGCTCCCCGGTGTTGACCACGGCGTACATCTTGGCGGGGCTGACCGGCTTGAAGTACTGGTAGTCCGTGAACGGGTCGTCATCGAGCGTACTCTTGTCCTCGTTTTCCCAGCCGTTTTTGAAGGTGACGACGACGTCTTTTACGATCGTCTTGCCCTTACCCGCGACGCCGAGTATCTTCTCCATTTCGCCGTCGATGGAGTCGTCAGGGTTAAGACGGCAGGAAAATACCAAGGCTACAAAAGCCAAAGCTGCCGCCAGTTTCATAAGTTTGTTCATAAATCTCTCCTTGAAGTTCGTCTGAATCAGAGACATATCAGATTAAACCGTGTGTAGCAGCGTGTTATGCGGAATTGTGTTGCGGGCATGTTATATGTCGCATCTACAGGCGACCTCTGAAAACTTAAAATTATTTCACAATGGAGCTTTTCCCAAAAACTGAAGTTTTGGTAAAGCCCCAATGTTTATACTTTGAGTGGATTTTAACCGGTTTTTCATGTGTATTTCATGGTTTTCAGAGGTTACCTACAAAAAAAGTACCAAAATTACCAGCAAAAGTAAACAAGCCGCCAGTGGACCCGGAAGAAAGAACCGGAAGAAGCCGCATAGAGTGTGACAAGGAAAAATATAAGAAACGAGGATATATCGAACGGGTATTCTGGAAGCTGAAAGAGAACCTGCGGCTAACGGTGAGGTATGAAAAATCGGATATGAATTTCCTGGGATTTATCATGGCCGCTTTTGTTAAAATACTCATTTGCTAACAGTGTCTAGCCATGCGCCCCTATAATCCTGAAAGCAATGGAAGAAGGCGGCTGGCTGCCAACGCTTGATAAATGATTCATTAGGCCATTCAAATCTTAAGCGCGAAAACAGCTAGGCATGGGAAGGCATTGTAAAGCAGGGAAGTCCTTGTGGCAGGGAGGATGCGGAGATTTCGGCAAGCCGCTTCCTGACTGAAAACGTTAAAACCGAAAAGGGTGCTTGGAAAACAAAAAGGTTTCCACGTCCTTCACGGCTTGACACCGGCGGCGGCGGCCTGATACCCTGTTTACAAGCGACCCCTTCGTCTAGTGGTCAGGACACCGGGTTTTCATCCCGGCAACACGGGTTCGACTCCCGTAGGGGTTAACATACCGCTCTCCGGTACGGATGATGCAGTCGTTTTAAGGGGCGGGGCTTTGCCGCTTGCCAAAAGGCCAGTCTTAACGGGAAAATATATTCCGGCCTTTTTATACTTTTTTCAACAATTTAGGCGTAGATTCCAGAGGATTTTGGTGTTCGGCAAGAGTCCGCGGACTCCTGCCGACGGCAGGGAAGTGTGCTAAACTCCCTCCATGGATATCCGGATTGAACAATTTAAAGGCCTTGCCGCCCTCTTTGGAGCAAACACAGCCCGGTATAGAAGCCCACAATATGACGAAGCCAATACCCGTACCGATTTTATAGACAAATTCTTTTCACTGCTGGACTGGGATATTGCCAATAGTCAGGGGTTCTCCGAAAGTTACCGTGAAGTCGTCCGTGAAGACAAAGTTAAAATTGACGGTGGCCGAAAGCCTCCGGACTACAGCTTCAGAACTGGCGGGATACGCAAATATTTTGTAGAGGCGAAAAAGCCCTCCGTCAATATAAAGGAATCCGGCGACGCGGCTTTTCAAATCAGGCGTTACGCATACACGACAAAACTGCCCTTGTCAGTACTGACTAATTTTGCCGAGTTTGCCGTATACTACACCCGTATAAAGCCCGATAAAAATGATAATGCCGGTGTCGCAAGAAGATTCTATTGTGCTTGCAAGGAATACGAAAAGCATTTCGATTTACACTGCTGTCCGGTTTAAGTAGATAAAAAAAGGAAAAGCTTGTATTTCGATCTTTAAAATGGTATAAAAAAATCACCACAACTCTATATACCAGAAGGAAATACAAGCTATGACCTCGGACTTTAGTCCGCGCATACCACAGTTCTAGCCGGTTTGTTAAGCCGCCTGAGCAGATCTGATTTTGGAAAAACGGGACTGCCATGTTTTTGAAGAAGTGTTTCACGCGGCAGCGGACAAGGCGCAGGGTAGTGCGGGAAAGATGAAGAAACTCTTTAAGAGCCCGCTGCGTATTATAGACGTATCGGTTATTTCATTATGCCTTAAGAAGTACGGCTGGGCAAAATACCGTAAGGTGAAAGGAGCGGTGAAACCGCGTCTGAGTTTGGACGGGGACAACCTGATGCCCTATGACGCGTATCTGAGTACCGGAAAAGTCCATGACTTACACGGCATGGTCGAACTGTGCGGTGAGAGCGGGGTTATCTATGTGCTTGACCGGGGGTATGTTGATTGTAAATCCTTATACAATATAGACTTACAAGGCTCAACCTTCGTAACGCGGATGAAAAGTAACGGGGCGTATAAGCGGGTAAAAAACAATCCTCATGAAAAAGGCGGGGCTATTATCTCGGATGTGTTGATGTGGAGCGTCCGGGATTCTAACGGCGTGACGACCATCGCGGACGGCGCGCTCACCGTGGGAGCGGGGGAACCCGCGTCCGTCATCACCGTGAGGGCGGAGCAGGGCGCGAGGTACGGGACGGCGATAGTCTGCGTCCGGGAGAACGGGGGCTTCCCGCCCGATACCGGGCTTTAACCGTCGAACCTGGGGCTGGAAGTCCGGCCCCAGGCGCCCGCCCTGGACAAGGGCGGACAGCGGACCTTCTCGGCTTATGACGCGGAGGGCGATGAGGTAACCGACGCGGTATGGACGCTGCCGGGCGAACACGCCGGTTCCACGTACAACAGCGGGGCCGCCGTCCACATAGGCGCTGACGAGACCGCCGAAAAGATAACGGTGAGGGTGGAGGCCGCCGGCGGCTTCCGTAGCGCCCGGCGGGCTACAGTGAAACATGGAAGACCGACTTCAAGAAAGCTTTCGGCGTGGGCAGCGGCTCTTACACCGTTAACATCAACCTGAGCTTCCAAACTATAACGCCGTAGTTCGCTCCCCCGGACAAAGCCCGTCCCGCCGCTCCCCGGCGGGGCGGCTTTTTTTCCTGCGGCGCAGGCGGGCGCTAGGCGCCGTCAGAACCATACCACGCTATATGTGGGGCCAGGGTCAGACCCCATGGCGGCCTAAATCGTTGTCCGGTAATTAATTGGAGCGGCGGCCGGGGTCTGACCCCGGCCCGGCTTAAATCGTTAACCGGTAATGGTTTAGAGCGATGAGGTATGCGAATAACGCACAGTCGCCGAATTTGACTGGCGCCTGTGAAAGCCGGTACGCTATATGTGGGGCCGGGGTCAGACCCCGCTGGCGGACGATGCTGGTAATATCGCCCGCGGATATTTGACCGTCCATGATTTTAGAATTATATTGTTATAATGCGCTTGATCACGGAAACAACAAAAGACCGGCCACCCGGAAATCCCGCCCGGCGGGACGGCGCGGCGAAACCCGGTATGTTCCCTTTCCCTTTGTCAGGCGGCGCGGCAAGCGTCCGCGCCGCCCCGTATACTTCAAGCCCCAATGAGGTTTGGTTCAATTTTCGGAGGTTTCTTATGAATAGGCGCGGCTTGTTTTTACTGGCGCCGGCATTGGCGCTGGCGG
>JAISLM010000048.1 GCA_031290855.1 Spirochaetaceae bacterium | reverse complement strand
CTCCGACCTACCATGTGTTCGATATGTATAAGGTTCACCAGGACGCGGTAAAACTGCCGGTGTATGTGGAAAGCGAAACGGTCAACGGCATGCCCGCCATAAGCGCCAGCGCTTCCGAGGATAATGACGGCAGGGTACATATTTCCCTTACCAATATCGATTTGAAAAACGAAGCGGCGGTGAAGATAGAGCTCCGGGGTTTAGCCTTGGGGTCATCGGTAACGGCAAAGGGGCAGATTGTTACTGCGGGAGACATGAAGGTTCACAACACGTTTGACCAGCCGGAGCGGGTTAAAATCAACGGTTTTAAGGGCGCGTCAATTACCGGCGGGGGTCTTGCGGTAACGATTCCGCCCATGTCGGTGGTAACGGTAGAGCTTGCGTGAACACGTCTGCGCCGCCCTGCCCTCACTGCGCTGATGAACGTATGTACACCCTTGCTTTGGAACGTATTACGGCGGTTGCGGCGGAGATGCCTATTCCTGCGACTTTGCAGGCTGAACAGCCGGTGTTTGAAGAACGGCTGGCGGCCTGTGAAGGCTGTGACGCCTTACGGGAAAAAGTTCTGTGCGCCTATTGCGGCTGCTTCATTCTTTTTCGCGCACGGATAAGAAAACAATTTTGCCCTCATCCGTTGGGAAATAAATGGCCGCTTCCGGCTGATGATCATTGAACATCGCGCCGCTGACGGCAGGTCCGGTATTAAACCATAATATCGATAATTCTGTTATATCTTGCTCTATTGTATATTTTGGAGCGCCTATTTGACTAAGACTCTTCACGGTGGTTAGTCCGGGCGATAGGCTTGCCCTATGGATAACGGACAAGCCCAGTAGCATACCCTAATCCCCCTGCCCAACTTCAGGTAATCCTCGGCGTAGATGACCGGGAAGACGCTTTAAGCCGCTATTGTCTTATCACCGCCACTTATACTATTGAACAATACTACTTCTATGGGGATTACCTCTTCCCCCCTGCGGGATTATCCGGAACGGGAGATGTTAGCGGTCTACCAGACCCACGCCCAGAGAGAAGCAATCATCATCGAATCCGACTTGTATCACACCGTCCCGGACTGCGGGGAACTACCGAGCAGGTTGTAGATAGCCTTGGCTTCAGCCCGGTTCGCGCTGCTGCCGTATATTGATTTCCGCGGATCTTTCGACAAGGTTTCCATGGTCTTCCTGAACCGCTTCTCAGGCCGTTCTTCGTTAAAATCCACATCGGCAAACTCTTCCGCCATGGTAAATGTGTCCCTTTCTGTCATTTCCCCTCCCGGAGCTTAGACTTTCAGGATATTATATCATGATTTTAAGAAAGTTATGGGTCAAGTTTAGGATAAGGAGGGGTAAGGCGGGGGAGCAGACCCCACTGCGAATGAGCCTCCGCGCGGCAAGCGCGAACCTAAGGTTCGGCGGGGTATTAAACCAGACTTTGCGAATAAAATGTTACCAAAAACCAGCCCCGCTCCCGGGGCTGGTACGGTTTGCTTGGGCGAGCCGCCGGCACAAACGCAGGACGGCGCTATAGTTAACCCCGCTCTGCGCCATCAGTGTAATTTGGGTAAAATTTTCAATTTGATGCATGGGCTCTTTTTCGTAAGATTTTTCATGAGGCAGTACGGTGTCTTGAGGAGAGGGGAGACGCGGTGTATATTTGTGTTATGCGTGGATTTAAAACATGGTTTTGCCGTTGGGCCCTTGTATTGCCGCTTTTAGGGATCGTTTTTTGCAACTGTAAATCGCTTCCCAAAACCGGCGCGGCGGACGAAAGCGCCGGGACGGAACTTGTAGAGGACGCGCCGGCCGTCGTCAGCGAAGGGGTCGCCGTCAGCGAAGATACCCCCCACGTTCAAGTGGAGGCGGAAAACGCACAGTTGCAGTACTCGCGTCCACAATACGTCTTTTACGAGGATCTGCTGGATATCACATGGCAACTAAGCGAGATACGGATCGGTTTCGGCAGGACGGAGTTTGACAGGCGGGCGATGGCGGAAAACAACATGGGGGATGTCTATACCCTGAAATTGACGCAGGAAGGTATCAGCGGCAAGGCCGCGCCCAACAGGTACTTTAGCACCTACGAATTGCAGCAGAACCACGACTTCCGGCTGCGCCCCATAGTGGGGACCCTGATGGCGGCCAACATCAACATAGGCGGGATAATGGAAAGCGAGTACTACTGGTACCTGCAACACACTACCCATTGGGAGATCGTGAACAACGGGCTGGAGCTGTACGCCTACCCCAGCCAAAACGAAGAAATCGTGCTGCGTTACCTGCGGCAGTAGCCGTTTCCCGGGTCCTCCGACACTAAACCTTTTTCACAAGACGCATTATGTCGACAACGGCAAAACTCAGGAGCATCGCGAAAGCTAGCGCGACCGACGCGATGCGGAGCGTTTTGTCGTCTATGTAGTCGGGAGGGACGGGTAACAGCGGCTCGCCGGCGGAAATCCTTGTTTTCGCCTTTCCGTTCAGGCCCGCTATCCTTATGAAACGTTCCTTGCCGCTGCCGTAACCAAGCTCGCGGGCGTAAATGCCGATGGTGTCGTTATCGTAGATCAGCGCTTCCTTCCTGCCGCTTATCTCTTCGTTGATCGCTTCCAGCCGCCTCAAGTTCGCAATCTGCTTTTCCTTTTCGGCGTTGAGCTGCCTGTAGGCCGAAAAACCCGCCGCGCCCATAAACAGTGACGAGACGGAATAAAACACGACGGCGAACCAGAGCGCGGCAAAGTATTTTAACATTTGCATCTTGCCTGATTATCGGAACTACGGAAACGTAAATTAAGTAAAGGCAGAAGTGTCTTGGGGTGGATCAATTCCCCTAATGAATAATTGATAATGGGAAATTAATAATGTAAGAAAGAAGGATGAGACAGAACCGTCTGGGGCTTTTCTGTCTCATTCGCCTTCACCTGCCATAAATTAATCATTAATTCGAATTCACGGGTTTATCGGCAACGCTACCGGGCATTGGGGGAGGCCCGCTGCCTGTATCTTGATGTTAATGGTCGAGCCGGTTGCAAGAGGAATGCCGGAGGCGTTAACGGTGGAAACATTCACCTTTACAGGCAGATACAGGGGCGCGGCGGACATCAATTCGTAGTAGCACGCGGGACCGCAGTCACAGCTTCCGCAAGGGCAGAGGGATGTGACGGTAGCTTCGGTATCGTGTTTCAGAAAAAACCAAAAGGTGAACGGCATCCCGGCAACGAAGTCGGAGGACAGCAACAGAAACCAGTCGGTTTCGGGGGCGGCGAAGCCGTATCCTGCATCAACGTCCGTTATCTGAACCGAGGTCACGCTGGGATCCGTCGCGATAGCGAGCTCGGGGACGAGGCCGTAAGCCTCTATCTCCGTATTGTCAAGCTCGATAAGGTATACGAGGGGTGCGTCCGGTATGTCGGTCAGTTTCAGGCCGTTGGGTCCGTAGCCGAGCTTAAGAACCGACTTGTCCGTTATCTCCAGTGTCACGGTCTGCGAGCCGTCAATATTCGGGATTGTCCCCGGAACCTTGTAGTAGCGCGCCTTTAAAAGGCTGGTTACCAGCGGTTCCAAGTATTTATACTTATCCTTGTCAAATTCCGATTGCGTTTTGGTGAATTCCGCCACATAGTTCACGATTCTTCCGGCGTACAGTTCGGGGAGGGTGATCTTGTATTGGTTCGTTCCGTAGACGGAAGCCTCCCCTACCTGCTTGTCGTCGTCCTCGACCACGACGCGCACGGGCTTATATTCCGCGCTCAGATTGTTGATATTCAACCGCACCCAAAACGACCTAAACGGCCGCCCGGTTTCCTCAAGCGCCGCGCCGCCCGGCGCCACGCCGGAACAAGCCGCGCCCGTAAGTAGCACGACGGCGACCACAAGAGCCCGCGCCCCGTCGCCCCTTTTGCCGTTATATTTCATAAGTTCAAATATAATTCCACCCCCGCCAAACTACAAGCGGTACGTCGGACGAAATACGCTGACAGACAGGGAAATCAAGTTGCCTGTCTGTCATTAATCGTCTATCATTAACCGTTAACCGCTGCTATTAACCGTTAATTTAAGGAGAAAACAAGTGAAAAACAGGTATTTGAACAAAGTATGCGCGGGCACGGTATGCGTACAAGTGCGGTATGGGCTCAAACCGGCAACAGACCCCGGTTCGCCGTGTATATGGCCGGCAGTTAGGATGACATCCCGGTATACTGGAAAAACGGCGTAAAAACAGTGCTGCCGCTAAGCGCCGGCTGTACGGGCCGTGATTGGACATTTCAAAATGTAACCGAAACCTTTTGGGTAGGACATTTAGAAAAGGTAACTTTAGCCTTGCGGACAGCCAAAAGGTTGTCAACGGCCTGGTTAAGATTGTATTGCAATTCAACCGGGTTCAGCAATATCCGTTTTGCGGAAAGCCCGGCCTTCTCCGCCTCCGTCAGCGAAGATTCCATGCACCGCCGGCAGGGCGTTTTTAAAACCGCCCCGCTCTTGCTGACGAACTTCTTATTGGGAATGAACCTCCCCGCCCCAAGGGGCTAAACTTGACCCACAATTCAGATTTCAGGGCAGACGTATCCCTCTGGGCCGGTTCGGTTTGGAGAGGAAATGGCGGCCGCTACGGTTCTGCGGGCGGATTATGCCGCTTATCCGGGCTCCGGGGCGACGGGAATGGGGTATAGGCGGAAAAAAGCGGCCCCGGCCGCCCGTTTCCCGCGATGGTGTCTGACCCCGCAGGCCGGCGGGACTCCCGCCGCCTCCCCGCCGTCCGGCGGCTCCCCTTCCAGAATCCGCGACCGGTACCGGTCGCCCCACAGGTGCCCAGTCCGTCCGCTGTCCCGGTTGTACCTCTGTGCGAAGGTCTGCTTCAGCCACTTCATTATCGCGGGCAGCTCAAACCCGTCCGCGGGCTTTATGTAAAAGGCCAGCCGGTCGCCGGCGAGACTTAAGCCCCGGACCGCGAAGACAAACCTGTTCGCGGTCTCCCGGAACACCCGGTCAAACAGCGCCTGCGCCCGGCCCCCGCGGAACAGGGGTTCCCGGTTGTTGACGCTGGTACGGATTTCGTACCACACGCCCTGTTTCAGCATTCTTAAATGTCTCATGTATAAATATATTGGTGGTTAACCCGCGGTTTGCTTTAACATACGGAGAAAAAACGGAAAGAAGCCGAACCGGAAAGTACCTTCGACCTTCCGGCGGAGCGGCAGGGGGCTTTTCATCAGGAAAAATTTTGCGGGTCAAGTTTAGCCCAAGGGGCTGGGTATCTTGTAAGCGTCGCGTCATTTACGAGGTTCGTTCTGTAAGGAAATTATTTAACTGTGGTGGTTTGCATAGCAAGCCTTGGTTGCTCGCAAACCCGTCTACTACCATTTTTTGTTGGTATTGCCAATTATAACCGCCCCAAGGGGCGGGGGAGCAGACCCCACTGCGAATAAACTGTACCCGCTCTATGAAGTCATCGTCATAACCATTCCGGCGCTTATCGCCCTGGCCCGGGGACGGGAAGACACAGGACGGTACGCGAAGGCGAAGAAAGCCTGGCCGGTCCGGTTTCTGAAACCAGAGCACGGCGTCCCTCATCACGACGTGTACCGGCGGGTGATAAGCCGGATAGTGCCGGAGGAGATCGAGCGGTGTTTTATGAATTGGGTGCTGGCCGTCAAGCGGGAATATGGACGGGAAGGCGGTCCGGGGACACTTCAAGGCCGGGGGAAAGCGCCGCGTATCGTGAGCGCGGTGGCGGCGGACTATAAAGTCCGACCGTGCCGGTTTGCCGGAAACCGGGTCTTTCCGTTCTCCACCGGTGCGGAAGGTCCGGATAGGGATACGGCTTTTCAGGGAATCCGGGGGCCTGGCGAGGCTTTTCCCCTTTATCCTGGGCGCATCCCTGTCTTTTTTGAGGTACCGGTCTATGGCCGCGGGGCTTATCGTTTTGAGCTTTTCCGCTATGTCCCCGGTGATATGAAAGGCCGGCCCAGCGTCCGCCGCCGCACAAGCGGAGCGGGTGGCTTGCGGAAAATCCGTTTCCGGCACACTTGTACCGGAAACGGTCCGGACCGGTCTGGGGGAGGCGACGGACTTCGCTTTTTTCGCTGCCTGTTGATAAGGGCTTGTACACTCCCTGGTTACCGCCTGTTTTTCTTTCATGGTTAACCCCGCGGGGACGCGCTCCGTTCAGCGTCCTTATCGGACCTGTTCAATAACCCGGCTGGTTACTTCACAAGTCCCTGCAAAATGTTCCACATTTTGCTTTTTTAAGCGGTTGTTGTTCATAAACTGAAGTTTCTGAACAACTCTATTATAGTTTGGGTTAAATTTTTCATGAGGCATAGTGTCTTTTGGCTTACATTTTCGATGAGGCAACGCGCGGGCTTGACAGCCGCCGTGTTATGCCTGAAAATTGTATTGTGTGATACTGAAGGAGCGGATATGGAAATCCACAATGTTATCGAAGAATTGGTCTTTGCCGAGGTTGAAAGAGCCTGCATTGATATTAATAAAGAAGTGAATAAAAAGGGGACTTGTACCTGTCCGCAATGCCGGATGGACGTGGCGTGCTATGTGCTGAACCGCCTTCAGCCCCACTATATCATTTCCAGCCGGGGCATCCTGCGCGAAGAGAATTTTAACGTAAGGAACCAGCAAAAAATCGCCGACATTACCGCTCTTGTTTACAATGCGTTTGAACAGGTAAGCCTGAACCGCCGTCCTGGCTTCGACCACATGAATAACGGCAAAGAGGATTCCGGTACGGCCAAGGCTTACTTCAACATACCGGTGATCATAGGGCGTATTTTTAACGGAAAGACCTTCGAACCTATATACAACATAGACGTGGAACTACGGCTAAACGGCGGGTTTGTTAAAATGAAAGACGCAAACTGGCAAAATCCCTGCAAACTTATCAAAAAGACCGAAGGTACTTTCACTTTTTGGCCGGAAAGCCTCCCCTCGACCAAGGTCGGCGAAAAAAAGATATTAAACTTCTCGATAAAGGCGTCAATACCGGGTTTTCTGACGCTCGTACATCATTTTGAACTGCCCGTGGTCAGTGAAAAAGAGCGTATTCATACCGTTGGTATGAACAGGACGCATAAAATTACCGACCTGTATATGTTCGACAATGATGATGACGAGGTTAACGGCTAAGCTTTCTCCCGTGCGGCGAGCCGTTGCGGGCGGCGGATCAGTCTATTATCACATATTCAGAAAAATACAGCGTCTCGATTTTGCCCAGGCGGAGCATTCTGTTGTAGCGGTTTAGCAGGGCTTTTTTCAGGGATGTTTCGTCGGACAACAGGGGACTGTCCGACGGAAGCGCGCCGAAGTAGTCAAGCGTCGCCGAGCGGAATTTGCCGACGTTAAGGGAAAGTTCCTCAAGAAAAACCCTGTCGGCGTCATCGTATGGAAAGTTTATCGCTATGACTACGGTCGCTTCGCCGCCGGAGGACGCGCCTGTCGCGCCGCCTTGCCGCGCGGGCGGGGCAAGGCGTACCCTTACCCTTCCCATTCCTGCAAATATGTGCGGTTTAAGCGGACTTTGCGGCGCTTCAAAAGCGGGCCCGCCGTCCCGCGGCAATTCCGCAGGCCTCATAGTCAAGGCCCAAAGGGTTCCCAGCGCGATCACGACAAGCAATGTTATCAACACGGCCAACAACAGACGCTCCGTCACCGGGCGTTTCGGGCGGTTTTTACTCCGAATAGTATTCAATCAGCGTTGTTATCGTCGCGGTTTTGAGTTTTTCTTCGTAATGCATGAAAGGCAGTCCTACTACCCCAAAAATCTCCGGCGTCTCGGCGCCGGCTTCGGAAAGAAGCTCCCGTGCCGCGCTCAAGGTACCGCCCGTCGCTATCAGATCGTCAATAAGCAGTATGCGGGAATCCTTTTTTACGTCTTCCGGGTGAATCTCGATTTCCGAACTCGTATACTCAAGTTCAAACGCTTTACGCAGGGTTTTACGCGGCAATTTTCCCTTTTTTCTGACCAGGATCAACGGTATTCCAAAGCTGCAGGCAAACGGGGCGGCAAAAAGAAAGCCGCGCGCCTCAATGGCTGCGACCGCGTCAATCTGTTTGTCCCTGTAAATCTCCAACATGCGTTCAATGCAGTATCTGAACGCGGGCGGCGTCGTCAAAATGCTGGTAATGTCGTAAAACAGTACGCCTTCTTTGGGGAAATTCGGTACTTTACGAATGTAATCATCAAGATTGATCTTATCCATATTCCCATTCTAGCCGATTAACGCCGCACTGTCAATCAAGGGGCCGGGGCAGGAATTCAAAGTATCAAAATTTCGCGCTATAGAGTTCTACTTTACAATACCAAATAAATTTGCTATACTATGAAGCATAGCATACGATGTGCCATTTAGAAAGCGCGTAATTGAATATAAAGACGCGGGGCATACATTTAAGGATGTACAGGAAGCATTTGGCGTTGATTCCAAACAGTGCTATAGCCGGGAGAAACAGTTGGAACAAACCGGTTCACTTAAATACAACTCCAGGGGTCTGCTCCCCGCCCTGAAGGGCGGGGGAGGTTCATTCAAATAGGGAGCCTTGACCGGAACCAGTTTTATCTGTACCGGCCAGTGCGTAAGCCGGCTTTGTACGATGCCGGTATGTCCAATAGCGGGCGGTATGTTCCGCTTGATCCTTTGAGCGTTACTACCGGGACAGCCCCC
Organism: Spirochaetaceae bacterium; assembly: GCA_031290855.1. Classification (GTDB taxonomy): domain Bacteria; phylum Spirochaetota; class Spirochaetia; order Treponematales; family Breznakiellaceae; genus JAIRMY01. The sequence goes on along the minus strand of JAISLM010000048.1, from coordinate 934 downwards.
CGGCGGCGGCGTTTCCCCGGGTTTCCCCTTCATATTCATCCTGGCCGCCTCCACATCGTATGCTTTTGCGTCCCGTTCCTCAAAAGCAATTGCCCCGGCAGGGCAGGCCGGTAAACAAGTGCCCAGGCCGTCACAATAGTCTTCCCGCAATAATTTTGCCTTGCCGTCAATAAGCGCTAGAGCCCCTTCATGACAGGCTGCGGCACACAGACCGCAGCCGTCGCACTTTTCCCCGTCGATTCGGATTATCTTCCTTATCATCCTTCATTCCTTCATTCTTGAGCGTTTTTGCGCCGGACCTTTGGCCCGCTTTCATGATTCAGCCTAAAATCTCCGGTAAATCCTGCTCCGGCGAACTTATGGGCTTGATGTTGAATTGCTTGACCAAAAAATCAAGAACCCCTGGGGATATAAACGCCGGAAGGCTGGGGCCGAGACGGATATTTTTTAAGCCCAGGTGAAGCAGGGTAAGCAGAATAGCCGCCGCCTTCTGTTCATACCACGAGAGTATCAGCGTAAGGGGAAGTTCATTTACGCCGCATTTGAAGGCCTCAGCCAAAGCTGCCGCGACTTTAATGGCGGAATAGGCATCGTTGCACTGACCCATGTCCATAATGCGGGGAAGGCCGCCACTGTAACCTATATCCAAATCGTTAAACCGGTATTTCCCGCAGGCCAAAGTCAGAATCACCGTGTCCGCGGGCGCTTGTTTTACCAGCTCGGTGTAATAGTTCCGCCCCGGCTTTGCGCCGTCACAGCCGCCCACAAGGAAAAAGTGTTTTATCGCGCCGGACTTTACCGCCTCGACGACCGTATCCGCCGCGGCCAACACCGTATTCCAGGCAAAACCGGTAGTAAGCCTATTCCCGCCGTTTATACCGGTCATGGGACGGTCTTCCCCATAGCCGCCCAATTCCAGGGCTTTGTGGATGAC
>JAISLM010000047.1 GCA_031290855.1 Spirochaetaceae bacterium | reverse complement strand
CAAGCAAAGCTTGTCTCCCAAGCAAAGCTTGTCTCCCAAGCAAAGCTTGTCTCCCAAGCAAAGCTTGTCTCCCAAGCAAAGCTTGTCTCCCAAAAACTGAAGTTTTGGGAAAGCCTCTATAAGATAATATTTCCATCCTTTCCAGTTGCGTCCGCATGTCTCAAACACGCGCTTCAAATTCGATATAACCGCTTCTATCCCCGTGCCCAATTTATTCGCAGTGGGGTCTGCTCCCCCGCCCCTTGGGGCGGTTAGAGTGGGTAGCAACTACAAAAAAATTGTAGTAGACCCCACAAATGATAAATTTCCTTGCAGAACGAAGCTCGTAGATAATGCATCGCTTACAAGATACCCCGCCTTATCCCTTCCTTTTGGGGGTTAAGAAGGCGGTAGAACGTCAGGCAAAACAGCTTGACGCTGTTTTGTGGCGGGGAGGCTCATTCCCAATGAACAAGCGCAGGGCAAGCCCTAAATTTTACCCATAAAATTTTACCTGATGAAAAGCTTCCCGCCGCGCCGCCGAAAGGGCCTTTCCGCTTCGGCTCCTTTCCCTTTTTTCTCCGTATGTTAAAGCAAAACGCGGACAAGCGCCCGCAATTTGAATTGCGTCTGACGGCATTGTTCGCATCGGTATTTCGCAAGGCTCAAGGCCCGCGGGCTTCCGGCAAGCAGGCATGAGGAACCGCGCTGTTACGAAAACGCCCGCGCCGAAAGGCTGGACGGGATATTGAAACAGGAATAGAGGCTTGGCCGCTCGTTTCGGAACAAGAAACAGGCGCTGGAGACGGTCAATGAGGCGGTGTTCATGTACAACACAAGGCGGCCCCATCCGGCCCTTAACTACGAAACGTCTGAAAAACGCGCCGTAGGGTCGCGTAAATATCTGTCACCTATTTCAGGACTTGACAGAGCGCATACCAGGGCCGGGAGTTGTCCGGCGGAAAAACGGGGAACTATTCATTTTTCCCTTGACATAAATCACAGGAGAATGAGACTTCTCGGTAGCCCGTCGCCCTTAAATTTTTTTTGAATCGTCGCTATTATCTATAAGTAAGGAAGTATATAATGTTTGAATATAAAACGTCTGGAACCTGCGCTTCAAGGATTTTTTTTGATATTAACGAGGGCAGGGTTCATAAGATTCAGTTTGAGGGCGGCTGTAACGGAAACCTGAAAGCTATCTCAAAGCTTTGCGAAGGTATGCCGGCAGAGGATGTGATAAAGAATCTTCGCGGAATAGAATGCGGATCCAAGCCCACCTCTTGCGGCGACCAGCTCGCCCGTGCGGTGGAAAAGGCCGTGGAACACCAATCGAAGCAGAATGCCTGATCCGGCGGGCGAAGCGTCAAATTCCCCGGCGGCCTTCTTGCCGCAATTCCAACGGCTAGCTTTGATTACAGGCGCGGCCGTCATGGAAAAATTGGCAGGGACGCGCGTGATTATTTTTGGGCTGGGCGGCGTGGGAAGCTGGTGCGCGGAGGCGCTGGCGCGTTCCGGCATCGGCAGCATGGCACTGGTCGATTCGGACTTTGTCTGTATTACCAATATAAACCGGCAGGTACAGGCCGCCGGCGGCACGATAGGGCAGCCGAAGACGGCGGCGCTTAAGGCAAGGCTTGCAGAGATAAATCCGGACTGTAGGATCACGACGCACGAGAAGGCTTTTTCAAGGGATACGGCGGACGGGTTCCGTATCGAAACTTACGATTTTGTGATAGACGCGATAGACAGTCTGGGCCCCAAGCTGGACCTGATTGAGCTTTGCGACACTTTGGGGAAAAAGCTTTTTTCATCAATGGGTATGGCGCAAAAGCTGGACCCGTCGCTGCTCCGCACCGCCGACATCTGGGAAACAGCCGCCTGCCCGCTCGCGCGTCTCGTGCGGGCAGGTCTGCGAAAACGCGGTTTTACCGGGCATTTTACGGTTGTTTACAGCAGGGAAAGGCTGCCCCTCCATACGGAAATAAGCACGGGCTGCGGCGGCGCCGGATGCCTGTGTCCGCCGCGAAACGATCCGGGCGGCGCTGACGGCGGCGCCGGGAATTCCAGGGATTGGTGCGCCTCGAAAAAGGTGATAAACGGAAGCGCGGTAACGGTAACCGCCGCCGCAGGCATGATACTGGCAAGCCTTGTGATCCGGTATTTTACGGAAGAAGCTGCGGCAGGCAGCCAAGCGCGTAGCTTAAAAGGCCGACAAACAGACCTATCCAGCCGTACAGGATGATCTTTTTGAAGTAAGGGCCGGCAAAACTGTAGAAGACTCCCTCTATTTCCGCCGGGGTCATCATGTTTACCTCCCGTTCGACAACCGAATACAACGAAAGTGAATTTACAAGGTCCGGAAACTGATTCTCGCAAGCGGAAAACATTGCCTGTAGTACGTAATCGCCGGAGACGGCGTTCCTTGTCGCGGGGCTTACTAGGTCTGCGGCATTATGAAGCAAGCCGCAAAACGGCCCGGCAAGAAAGTCCCGCAGGATACGGTGATCGGTTTCGCTCGCGCACTTTCGCAGGAAAAACGACAGATCCCGCCGAAAGAGGGTATGTTGATAAAAGTCTTTGTCGCCGCATATCTTTTGAAGGATGTTTCCTGTGATGATCTTTGCGGTTTCCAGAGCGGCGGCGTCATCAAAAAGCATGGTTGTAATACTGGCGGCCTCCGCCTCAAGGTCCGTGCCGCGCAGTATCCGCGATATGGGCCGCCCGTCGAATACTTTCAGGGCCGCTGCGTTGATCAGCCCGTTTAGGCGTTTTACAGTCGCCTTATCGTCCAGACGACGCGTGATTTCCGCAGTCACAATACTTGTTACGGGGGAAGCCCTTGCGATAAGGCCGGTGAGGGTTTCAATGTTTACGACGGACAAGAGGTTTTTTAGTTTTGTGCATGAAAGGTTTTGCAGATACGCGACTGAAAGATTCTTCGTCTCCCCGACAACCCGCCCAGAGGCAAAGAGGCGGGACAGAGCCGCCCCTGCAGCGGCTTCGTTGAATACTTTGCTGTCGAAGCCGAGCGGGTGTTCAAGCGCCCTGTCAATAATCGAGAAAACGGCGTCCCGATGGGCCTCCAGAAACGGAAAAAATTTCTCGTCTATCACTATCGCCGTTATCGCTTCGACATCCTTGCGCATCACGGCGTTTGCGGCCTGCTTTACAAACCGGTCAAAAGGCGAAGCGCCGGCTGAGCCGTCCATAATCCTGCCTACGATAACTGACTTTTGATCCCCGACCAGTCCGCACAATAGGCGGTTTATAAGGCCGCCCTTCCGTTTAATAAACGCGGGAAGTGCGCCGCCGAAACAGTTTTTAAGGGGTAGCTTTCCGTTGGTCTTCTGCCGTGCGGCAAGTCTTGCGGCGGGAACTTGCGCCTTTTGCAGTAACGTGCCAAGCCCTTCCACAAAGCGCCTTGTAAATCCGGATACCGTTTCTTTGTCTGCCAAATCGCCCAGGGTATGATTTTCGATATAGCCTGTAAATGCCGCTTCGTAGCGGCGCGGCAGTTTTTCGTTAAGGAGGCGCCTTAGATTTTGCCGCGTGTATTGATAGAAGATGTCCAGAAGCGCGTTGATTATTCCTGACGCTTGGTAATCCGGCAGATTTTCGTCCGCTATACGTTCCTCTATTTTTTTACCGATACGGGCCGCCCCGCCGTCCTTTATTTTTTGAACCAGCGCTTCCGGCAGGCTCTCGGCAAAGCTTTCCATAGCGCCCGATTCTATTCTGTCCGTAATGTGCTTGTCTATGTATTCCGCCAATTTTGTATGCGAGGCTTCTATGTAATCGCGGAGAATGTCCACAAGGCCGTCCACAAGCGCCTTAAGCCGGGCCTCGTCCGAAAGAAAATCATCTATAAAACGATAGTTTTCCGTGGAAAGCCGATCCTTGCACCGCGCATAAAGGGAGTCACGTTTTTCCGCGTAGAAACGGCGCAGGGCGGCCTCGTTCAGCATATTCTGCTGGATAAGTTTTGCGATTCCGGCGGCAAACTCGGCCTGCCTCAGCGCCGTCACCCCTATGAAGGGCGGGAAGTTGAGGCCGGCGATCCTTTTATGCGGACGGAACAGCATCTTTACCGCCACCCAGTTTGTACCTATACCGGTAAGCGCGAAGACAAGACCGTACACGGCAAACATTGATATCAGAAAACCGGGGGGGAGCTTAAAAAAAACCGTGGCTAAAGTGGTGAGAAAACCGGCAAGGCCGCCCAGTACCGCGCCTATAACGTTTATCGGTTTTAACTGCGCCCCCATAAAATCATGCACCATGCTGTTAACCTGGGGCGGGCTTAACACGTCCAATTCGTTTTTCGCAATCTCAAAAACACTGCCGCCCAGTACCGTGTCCAGATTCCGCAGTATTAGGTCCACAAGCGAGTCCGCCGCCCTGCCATACAATGTTTCGTTTTGCAGAATACCGTAAATGACGTTTATATTTACGGTTTTTACGGATTCCGCTGCGCGCTTCCACGGAAGTATACCGGGTCCCCCCGCAAAAAGACTGCCGGCATTTATACCGGCTAGTTCCGGCCAGAGGCCGAGCAGGAAATTTTTTACGTCCGTTTTGTTTACGTTGAAGAATGTTTTTGTAAAATCTATCGTGTCGTTTATTTTTCTTGCCGCAAGTGAAGCTATCGCAGTGTCAATCTTTTTCCGTAGCCTTTCATCGCCGGATTCGTTCTGCGGGAATTGTTTCAAATCACGGTATATAAGCGGTAAGAGCTTTGTTTTTATAAAAGAAAAGTCCAGATTCGGGAATAGGGTTTTTACCTTTAAATTCATAAAACTTGTAAAAACTTCGGTGTTTTCGGGACGTAAAGCGCGAAGTTTGCCGGGGAGCGCGGAGGCGATGATGCCGGCGTTTATAAGACCCGATTCTTTTAAAGACGACACGAGATATCCCACGCTTGTGTTTTTTATGTAGGCCGTAAATTCGGCTGAAAGTTTTTCGCCGGCACCGATGCGGTTTTGGGACAAGGTTTCTATAATTTTGTTTGTAAAACCGGTGCTTTTGGAAACGGCTTCGAACAAAAGGGCCTGTAGCGGTTTGTTTGTCCTGCCGCCCCTTTTAAAATGCCGCTCCGCAGCCTCGTCTATCAGATTGTCGATTTCGTCCCTTGAATCGATGATGAACAGTATCAGTCCGTCGACAAGGTCCGGGGCAACACGCCTGATAAAATCTCTTGTGTTTTCAAGCAGGTCGGGGCTCAGTATGCCGCATAATTTTGTGTCAATCGATTCCGCCTCGACGATAATTTCGGCTAGGGCGCTTGTCAGCAAATCTCTGACAGGCCCGATTTCCAGAAAGGCCGCGATATGGTTCAGAAAGGCCCGCGCCGTTTTGCGGGGTTCACCCAAAAGCTCCCCTATTAGGGCTTCTCCTGCGGCTTCCTCAATCTTTTTTATTATGTCGTCTATGCCGAGTTCTTCGGCAAACGCTTCAAAACCCCGATCTATGCCGGCATCTGAAAAATCCATTTTACCGGCGGCCTCGTTTATGTTTGCCTTGATCCGGTCAATGAAAGCTTCTGAAAAAACATCGCCAAAGGCACGGCCCGAAAAAAAGGAAGCAAGCGTTTCGCCGGCCATACCCTTGTATTCCGCCGCGCCTGAAATTATTTTTTCCGAATTTTTTTCCGCAATGTAGCGGTAGGCGTCTTCTCCCAGAATATCCCCAAGCTTTATGTCGATTGGCAAGGACGGCGCGATACCTCCACGCTCAAAATAAGCGGCAAGACGACTGAGCGTTTCGTCTATTCCCGGCATATCTTTGACGCGGAGGTTTTCTGTTTTTGCCGGTAATTCTTTTTCCAGTATTTCTTTGACACAGCGGCGCAACGCGGCGGTGAAGGCGGGTTTTCGAATTTCAGTTTCAAGCGTACCCGCGTTTACAAGCCTCTGTTCAACCAGACGAGAAAGGCTTTGGGTTAAATCCCTGTATCCGCTTTCGATTACCCCGCCCCAGCGGCCAAAAAACTTCCTGAAAAGCATACTGACGGCAACGGAATTGGTAACCCAGCCCGCAACGGCGCCGCCAAAAACGGAAATAACAAAATCTTTTATCAATATGTGTAAAACCGCATCTTAACGTTTACAAAAAAACCGCGCCAAACCGGCGTACGGGCTGGCGCGTTATCAAGGTCCGGTTACCTGCCGATTACGGAGATGTCCTCGCCGAACCACACTTCCGAGATCTGCGCGACAGTGCCGTCTCTTACCATGCCGGTAAGCGTATTCCAGACTTCCTGCTCCAGCGCGGCATCGTTTTTACGAAAACCGATGCCGAACTCTTCTTCGGTAAGCGTTTCGTGCAGTTTACGGAGCGGTTTGCCGGAGCGCCCTATGCTGTCGTTGGCGACGACAAGGTCGGCGACCACCGCGTCCACCCCGCCGGCGTCAAGGTCCATGAAGGCGGTAAGAAAATCCTTGTACTCGACGATTTCACGCAGGGACGCCTTGAATTCGGGCGACTCGTCTATTGCGTCCACCGATGAGGAACCGGTCTGCGTACCGGCCCGTTTCCCGGCAAGGTCTTTAAGAGAATTGATAGGCGAATTCTGCTTGACAACGATAACCTGCGCGTTTTTCAGGTACGGCGGGCTGAACAGCAACGCCTTTTTGCGCTCGTCCGTAATCGTAAACCCGTTCCAGATACAGTCAATCTCGCCGGTGGCAAGCTCCTGTTCCTTGGCGTTCCAGTCTATCGGCTGTAGTACGAGTTCCCAGCCCAGACGCCGGCAAACTTCCCTGGCCAGATCGACATCGTAGCCGACAATCTCGTTCCGCTCGTTGCGGAAACCCATCGGCGGGAACGAATCGTCAAGCCCCATCACAAACGTTTTCTTTGCGTGAATCTTTTTAAGTGAATCGTCGCCGCCCGCTTCTTTCTGCGCGCGCGCGAAAACCACGCCTGCCGCAACCGTCATGCAAAGAACCATAATCATAAACTTTTTCATTTTTTCCTCCTTATGAAAAGTGAATCCAGTATACCCCGCATGGCGCGGGAAAGTAAACTCCCGCGATTGGACATCGGAAAAATAAGCGAAACTACATAAGTTGTTATATTACAATAATTTACGAAAGAGCTAATTCCAGATAGGACAAAGAGTTACAAAAAAGCCCAGAAGCCATCCGGTATTTTAAACAGGCATGTTGTAAGTCTAAGTCTATACAGGAATTAGCCTTACGCGCGGTTGTATTTTGAAATGTCCCGCTACGGGGCCCCGCCGGCAGGCCTCCTCCATTGCGCTCAGAATGAAAAGGGCGGCAGGGCTTCCGGGGAGGCCGGCAGGTTTAAATACTCCGGGCGCCGTTAACAAAGAAATATTTTTAAGGAAGGGGCTGGTATAAACCCTGGGAGGTTCATATCGAATTTTTCATATACCGCTTTAGTCATTGGAGTAACATGGAACTATAAACGAAAGAACACGATAAAGTATTCTCATCCGGGTGTGTGTGGAAATATGGATGGCATAGACAGACACATGGCTATCGCCAAAACAAAGATCGGTATACTTCCGGCAAAACGCTTGTTCTGTTTGTTGTTGATATTGTTTAAGACTGACGGGAAACCCGTTGCCGAAAATCTTGAGGTGTACTGGCTGGCCGTGAAGAAATGCAGGGAATTGGCGGACGCGGAAAATATTTAGGTATATTAGCGGATACGGTGTACCGGAGAAAGAGCGGGACGGAAGATTACCGGGAGGAGGTAATAGCAGCGTTGTACCGGAAGCCGGCCCGGACGCCGGGGGAAGCGGGGGCGGTTATAGAAGGAGTGTCGGGGCTGAAACGGAGTCCGCCGCGGGTGATGAAGTTCTTAAAAAAACGGCTGCCGGGCGCTGAAGGTTGGTTTTCTGCCGGCGAAGGGGGGGGGGGGGGCACTTGCGAATAAATCTGTAAACTTTAAAAAAAATTATGTACACGGGCCGGCCGTTCAGGGGCGGAATGTTGGGAGTGCCGGGCGTGGACGGGATGGAGCGAAAGAATGAAAAATGATCTATACCGTCCGCTGCGGATAGGAAGCCTTGGGCTTGACGGGAACCTGTTCCTGGCCCCCATGTCGGGCTGCACGGACAGCGCCTTCCGGTCAATCTGTGTCGGTTACGGCGCGAAACTTACGTTTACCGGCCTAGTGTCGGCGGAGGCGCTGGTAAGGAGGTCCGCCGCTTCGGAGGGCTTGCTCCGGCGGGCGGCAAACGAGGCGGTCTACGCGGTGCAGCTTTTCGGCGCATCGCCTGAGGTGATGGGGGAGGCTGCCGCGCTGCTCGCCCCGTACCGGCCCGGACTTGTCGACATAAACGCCGGCTGCCCCGTGCCCAAGGTTACGCGGTGCGGCGCGGGGGCGGCCTTGATGCGTACGCCGGAAAAGCTTGCCCGCATAGTGGAGGCCGTAGCGGGGGCGGCGCGGGATGCACTCGGCGGTATACCCGTGAGCGTGAAGCTGCGGAGCGGCTGGGACGCGGGTTCGATAAACTTCGCCGAGTGCTCGCGTTTCTCCGTGGAGGCGGGGGCGAGTCTCGTCAGCCTTCACGCTAGGACACGCGCCCAGGGTTATTCGGGAAAAAGCTGCTGGCGGCACATCGCTGAACTGGCGGACGCGCTGCCGGTGCCTGTCGCGGGTTCGGGTGACCTGTACAGCCCGGAAGACGCCGCGCTGATGCTGGAAGAGACCGGTTGCGCCGCCGTGATGTTCGCCAGGGGAGCTCTCGGCAACCCCTTCATCTTCACGGCAACCCGCGCCCTGCTTTTGGGGAGGAAGGCTGAAACGCCGGATGCCGCGCTGTGTGTTACGACGGCCCTCCGCCAGCTTGAAATGTTCGCGGAGGACGCGGGGGAAGCGAGCGCCTGCCGCCAGATGCGAAAGGTTTTCTGCGCTTACACTAAAGGGCTGCACGGCGCGGCCCCGCTGCGGGCGCGCCTCGTTCAGGCAAAAACTATCGCGGAGTACCGTTCTTTGCTGGAAAGTTTTCTTGCTTAGCCGCGCCTTTTCGTCGGTACGGGAATGGGTATAAAGGCGTGTTGGCGCTAAAGACTGCCCGCCACGATCCGGCAAAAATGCTTTTTGCCGGCGCGCAGAATAAGCTCTCCGCCTGAAAAATCGGCGGCGCGTATCATCTTTTGGACATCGTTTACGGCGTAAAGTTCGCCGTCCGGGCCCGAAACAAACGCGCCGCCTTGCTGGGCTAGGCGGCGCGCCTCGCTTTTTGTAGCGCAAAGTCCCGCCTCTGTGAACAGGTCTATGATGTTGATGCCGGCCTCGAAACGTGAGGCGGCAATCGTCTTTGAAGGCATAGCCGAATGATCGCCCGTCGCCCCGAACGCCGCCTTCGCGCCTGAAAGGGCCTTGTCAGCCTCGTCCCCGCCGTGTATCAGCGCGGTAACTTCCCAGGCAAGGCGTTCCTTGGCGGCGTTGGGGTTCTTGCCGGCG
>JAISLM010000046.1 GCA_031290855.1 Spirochaetaceae bacterium | reverse complement strand
AAAGGCCCGTTGGGGGTGCGCGTTACTCACGGGCGGCGCGCGCGTATACTCCGGTTTACGGGCGCCTTTTTTAACGTGTTCGCGGCGGCGTAAGCGCCGTTTTTGAACGCGGGCCGGGGACAAACAGCCCGGACACGGGGGTAAACGGGCAGCCGGGCGCGTCTTTGGGGGTATGGCGCGGTTGTTTCCCGCGGGCGTTCATTGCGGGAACCGGTATTGGTAAAAGCGTTCTTTTTGAAGACGAAAGAATACATACCGGTTTCATCGATCGGACGTCCGCGCTTGCGGCGGGCGAATTCTTCGCGTCCCCCGGTAACGCAGGGGGCGCCTGGCACCGAATTTGCCTGGTGTCGTCAGAGCCAGACCGCGCTATATATGGAGCCGGGGTCAGACCCCGTAACGGCTGCCGGCGGAAAGCCCTATATCCGGACACACACACCCGCCAACCGGTATCCTGAAACTAGCTGAAACGGTTTGAGATGCCGTGCGGGAGGACGGCTGTCCGGTTAATGGGCAACCTATTACCCGATGTGCAGGCGGGATACTCTCCCCCGCTCAGTATTAGTACAACGGCATTAAACGAAAACAATACACGCAAGCGCACAGCGCTTGCGTGTATTGTTCCTTCTTTCCCCGCGCTTAATCTTTTTTCTTTGCGGACGGCTTCTTTGGGGAAGACGTTTTCGGTGCGGCGGCCTTTTTAGGCGTGGCCTTCCCGCCCGCAGTCTTTGATGCGGCGGCCTTTGCCGGGGCAGCCTTAGTGCCAGGCGCGGCTTTTTTGACGGAGCTTTTGCCGCCCAGCGCCTTGATAAGTTCGGGGAGTTTGTAGCCGGACTTTAGTTCCGCACGGGAAAGCTCGGCAACAAGCGCGGAAACCGCGTCTATGTCCGCATAGGCCGCCGCTATTGCCGCCGTGTAGAACAGGGCCTCCTCGAAGGCCTCTTTGTTAAACCAATCCACGCCGCCCCATTCGTTCACGCCTAGCAGACGGCGGAAGTCTTCCGAATCGTGGGTGTTCCGCACAATAGAAAGGGCGGTAAGGGGGCCGGTTTTAACCCACTCGGCCGTAACGCCGGTTTTACCGGGTACAAGACGGCGGGTAAGGGCTTTCGCTATCTCGATGAAGCGGTATGCCGCTGCCCCATCTATGCCTAAATCTTCGAAACATTCCCGCATCTTGCGGTCAAAATGCCAGAATTCGAACAGTGTCACCGCCTCCGCGCCGTTGGCGTTTTTCCCGACGATGGACGCGCAAAGGCCAAACACGGTATAACCGTAGACAAAGGCGCCAAGCTGCAGCTCGTTTACAAGCCTGTCCGCAAGAGAAGCCGCAAAATTGTCTTTTCCGGCGTGCGAGGCGGCGGCCTTGAACGACGCGGCGTAAGCGGTAAGCGTCTTTTCCCAGCTTTTTACCGCAGCTTCCACATCTAAAGTGCCGCCCTGTTTACCGCCGGCAAACGGATCGTAGGCCGCCTCTTTGCGGAACTCTTTCCCCGCTTCGAGGAATTTTTCAACAGCCTTTAACGTTTCCGCACCGGGCCCCGAAGATTCGCCTGAAAAAACTTTCCGCGCGTCCTCAATCTGTTCCAAACGAAACAGCTCGCAGAAAGGTCCGAAAATCTCACCCAACAACATATCTTCCAAAGCCTCCTTGGGGTCTTTCATTCCTGCCCCGTTTAATTCAGCGTGAAGGCGCGCCCACGTCGAGAAGTCGCCATCCTCCACCTCGTGTATGTCCAAATACACCTGGGTCTCGTATCCGGCCAAGTGTACAAAAAGCCCCTTTTCAAACAGTTCCTTGCTTGACCTTATGAACCACAGCCCCCTCCGCATCTCTCGCAGAAGGGCGAAGTAGTGCGAGTCATTGTGCAACAGCAAGGCCTCAGCAAGGCCGTCCTGCCGGCGGCTTCCCCCGTCTTTCTGCGGAATATCCACACAGCCGGAATTTATCCAGCCCGCAGCCTCGTAATATGAATTGTTGTACAGCACCAGCGCCCTTTCCGCATCGGCACGGTTTGTGTAGGCAAAGACGTTTTCGTTCACCTGTCCGTCCAGCCACAGGTCGAACAGGCAGAAGTTGGCGCTGCCTGAAAACAGCATCCGCCTCTTCATTAACGGGAATATCTCCCTCTCGTGCCTGTCGATTAGGCCGCTGTCCGGAGCTTCGTCGCGGTAGGCCCTGCGGTACTCCATCCCGTACTTCTCTTCGTAGCCTTCGATCTGGCCGTGGCCGAACATCGGAAGGCCCGGCATCGTAACCATCAGCGTGCATATCCCAAAGTACTTGTCGCCCTTGCCGAACTGCGCCGCCGCCGTCTCCTCGTCCGGGTTGTTCATGAAGTTCACGAAACGTTTCAGTATCTCCGGGTCGAAGGAAAGCGTGTTCTTTATCGTGTCGCGGTACTTCTGGTTCTCTTCTTTCTTCAGCATATTCATGAACGCCGAGTTGTAGACACGGTGCATCCCCAGTGTGCGGACGAAGTAGCCCTCCATCATCCAGAACGCCTCCGCCAGAAGCAGCGTGTTAGGCGCTTCGGAGGCGCAGCGGTCTACGACCTCCCGCCAGAATTCGTTCGGGATGCGGCGGTTGAATTCTTCCATAGATATCGCGTGCTCCGCGCGGCTTGCGATGTCGCCGCCGCGCCCGGGCTCAGGGTACCAGAGCCGTTGGATGTGCCGCTTCGCCAGCGTCATCGCCGCGTCGAAGCGCACTATCGAAAACTGCCGGCATACCCCGATTATCGTGCTTATAACCGCCTCCCGCGCTTCGGGGTTAAGGAAGTCTATCTGCGCCGTGTCGTTCCAGGGCATCGAGGTCCCGTCGTTCCCGTGGTATATGTAGCGGTGCCGGTTTGTCCGCCTGTCGTAATGGTGGAACACGACGGCGCAGTCGGAGTTGTCGTAGTAGTGGTCTTCAATCTGAACGACAATGTCGGGATTGTTCGACAGATTGCCGCTCTCGTACTTGTACTGCGGGTAAGGGGGGCTGGCAAGCTGAAGGAAGCGGTCAGGATGCTCGATGATCCACTTCGAGTCGATGCCGGTATGGTTCGGTACCATGTCGCTCCCCAGCCTGATCCCGCGCCGGATACAACGATCGCGGAGGCCGCACAAGGCCCCCCAGCCGCCAAGTTCCCACGCTATATCGTAATCGTACAGGCTGTACGCGCTCGCCGCCGCTTCGGGGTTGCCCTTCCATTGCTTTATCGTGCGGGAGGCGTGGCTCCGCTCCCAAAGCCCTATCAGCCAAAGACCGGTAAAGCCCCGCCGCGCAAGCTCGTCAAGTTCTTCGTCGGGAATATCGTCCAACCTCCGTATTTCCTGCCCGTACTTCCGGCTCAACTGCCAGAGCCAAACGAGCGTACTCTTTGCGATAAGCACGGTACGCGGCATCCAATCCAGGTCTGTGCTGAAGTTTTCATACTCGTTTTGCAGGTAGCCGTAACTGTACGCCTCGGTGGGGCCGGGCGTACCGTCCCAGCGGGGCTTATCCTCCTCGCTAATCACGTCCAGGCCCGTAAGAAGACGGGACAGGAAATCGTGCAGGATGAGTCCCCAGCGTTCCCGCATCCATTTGAGTTGACCTTCCAGCGAATCGGGGGAAGCTAGGGCGGGGGCGCGGAGCAGATCCCAAAGGTTCTGTCCGTCAGGGCCGAAAGCGGGGCATTCGGCAAGGTAGGCGCGAAGCTCGTCCACGGCCTTTGAGTAGACCGTCTTTGCCTCAAGCGGCGCGTCGTCAAACAGGAATAGGAAGGGCGAGAAAGCCGGGTTCAGGTTCGCTATGGCCAGCAGCAGAAGTTCCTCAAGCGCCATAGCGCGGTGGCTTAAGCCACCCTCGCCGCCTGAAAGGTAGAGGTCCGCACCGCATTCCCCGACGTAAACCGCCTTTGGAGGGAACTCCGTACAGAAGGTCTCCAGCAAGAAGGACGTCTTGTCCGCGCCAAGCGCGCTTTCCAGCCGCGACAAAGCGTCCTCGAACAGGCCGCCACGCACCTGCTGCCGGTAAAGGCCCACGAGGTAGTGTAGAATCTCGTCGATGAGGCCCATCGCGTTCAGTTTGCCCGCAGAGACGGCCTTTTCGGGATGCTTCCTGCGCTCGTGTCCGGAGTTAAGTTTGGCGGCAAGCGAGCGCGCCGCCTTTATGTCCGCGAGTATCACGTTGCCGGTAAGCGTAAACAGGTCCTTGTCCAGGCCGTGTTCGGCCCGCACCCTGCCGCAGATATGGAATTCAAACCTGGGGCAGCCCGCCGTCCGCGCCCCGCCCGCCTCCGGCTCGAAAGCCGCCAGCCTTACGAGAAAAACCCTTGTCCCTGATACGTCACAGTCATTCTTCATGCAAGCCCTCATCTTCTATAAGTTAGCACAAAGCGCCGCCGGTCAACAAGCCGCCAGCCATCATCAACAGTGGCGGGAACGAAAGTGGAACCGGTATTTCAGGCGGTGACGTTGTATTCAGTGATCAAACTGGGAAGGGCCGTGTCGTCCGCTTCAAAGGAAATGATGCCGTGTAGCCTGAACCCCGGACCGGGAGCCTAAACTTGACCCATAAAATTTTACCTGGTGAAAGCTCCCCGCCGCGCCGCCGGAAGGCCGAAGCTCTTTTCCGCTTCGGCTTCTTCCACTTTTTCTCCGTATGTTAAAGCAAAACGCGGGCAAGCGCCCATATATTTACATGAGACATTTTAGAATGCTGAAACAGGGCGTGTGGTACGAAATCAGTACCAGCGTCAACAACCGGGAACCCCTGTTCCGAGGGGGGCGGGCCC
>JAISLM010000045.1 GCA_031290855.1 Spirochaetaceae bacterium | reverse complement strand
ATAAAAATTTTTACGCAAAATATTATGAAAAAGAATTTGTTGTGGAAAGTTTTTTTGAAACGGATGTGGAAATAGGGAAAAATCATGAACCCTTGAATATAGATACGAAAGAAAAGCAGTATACGCTGAGGCGCCTAAGATTATTTCCAAAGAAATTATCGAAGGTGAGATTATTTCTGATTTTTTACCTCCTCCTGAAAAATTAATAAGGAAGGAACCGAAGGTAAAAATAACTATAACTTTAAATAGTGGCAGTATTGACTTTTTTAAAAAATTTGCAAGGAAAAACAATGTAAAATATCAGACAATGATAAACGAAGTGCTGGATAAATACGTGCAAAAATATAAAGACAAAATAACTGTGTAAATGCCCCACTTCGCATAACAGGACTGTATATGCTTCGGGCGCAGTAGCGCCCTCGGGCTACGAAAAACCGCAGTCGGCCTACGACCTTTGTGCGGTTTTTCTCCGCCACATTTTTGCAAGCCCTGGAAACCTACGGTTTCCTTTATTGGGCTTGCAAAAACGTCATATACAGCCGAAACGTTATGCGCAATGCGCCCTATGTTTTTTAAAATTTTGTAAAAAGACATATTTTTGAAAAATCTATTGACAAAATATCGATAGTGTGTATAAAATATATGTGCGCTTGCCCGCGTTTTGCTTTAACATACGGAAAAAAAGTGAAAGGAGCCGAAGCGGAAACACACTTCCGGCGGCGCGGCGGGGAGCTTTTCATCAGGTAAAATTTTTGCGGGCCAGGTTTAGCCCCAAGGGGCGGGGAAGCAGACCCCACTGCGAATAAACAAGGCTGTTCCAAAACTGAAGTTTTGGAACAGCCACACAGGTCTAATAATTATCCATTGTTTCTGAAGCCGTGTGAGAAGGAGGGGTCGTATAGCTTTGAACGCTGATAGGAGTCGGGGCCGCCGGCAAGGAAGCCTCCGACAAGGATAAGTGCCGTCTTGTCCTCGCCGAGTTCTTTCCGCATATCCGTAAGGCCGCCCACCGTGCCGCGCACGATCTTCTGATCCGGCCAGGTCGCCTTGTAGACAAGGGCCGCCGGCGTTTCGGGGGGCAGGCCCGCGTCAAGCAGTTCCCGCCGCACCTCGTCCGTGAGCGCGGCGCTTAGGAATACCGCCATACTCGCGCCGTGCGCGGCAAGCGCGGCCAGGTTCTGCCCCGGAGGGACGTCGGTTCTGCCCCCGGCCCGGCTGATTATCAGGGTTTGGGAGACGCCTGGCAGCGTGTACTCCGCGTTCAGCGCCGCCGCCGCCCCGCAGAAGGAGCTGACGCCGGGAACCACCTCGAACGGGAGGGAACGGGGCGCGAGGAAGTCAATCTGTTCCCGAATGGCGCCGTAGAGCGAGGGGTCGCCGGTATGTAGGCGCACGGTGAGCCAGCCCCGCTCCTCTCCGTAGACAAAGCGAGAGGTGACCTCCTCCAGCGTCATCGAGGCGCTGTTCAACACCTCGCAGCCCTGTTTCGCAAAGCCCAGCAGGGCCGGGTTCACGAGGGAACCGGCGTATATAAGCTGGTCGCAGCGTTCCAGCAGAGCCTTCCCGCGCACCGTGATAAGGTCCGCCGCGCCGGGCCCCGCGCCGACAAAGTATATCACGCCTCCTCCCCGCCGGTGATCACGAGGCTGTAGTAACTGAGGCTCCCGGTCCCGTCCAGACCTTTCACAGACCTTACGACAAGCTCGTTTTCCATGCCGCAGTTCGAGACCAGCGCGGCGTCCAGCCCCCTTTCCTTCAGCGTTTCGAGGATGCGCGGCAGGCTTTCCGGCCCCTTCATAAGAACCCGCGTCCCCTCCAGCGAGAGGAAGGCGTCAAGGTTCGTGTCCGAAGCGCAGAAAACGTGCAAGTTCCGCTCGCCCAGCACAAGATCGGTATCGAGCGCCGCCGCCGCCGCGCAGAACGAAGGTACGCCGCTGACCATGCGCGCCGTGAAACCGGCCTCCCGCGCCAGCCTGCGGAGGTAACCGAAGGTCGAATACACGGAGATGTCGCCCAGCGAAAGGAAGGCCACGTCGTCCCCCCCCAAGAGGGCCCCGCCTATCGTGTCGAAGGCGGCCCTGTGGTGGGCGCTCATCAGGGCCTTGTCCGCCGTCATAGGTATCGTGACGGGGATGCGCTCTTTTTCCTCGATTTCCGGCATCGCGGCGCGGGCGATTTCAAACGCGACCGCCCTGCGCCCCTTGCCGGGATCGATGTACGCCACATAGCGGCAGGCGGAAATAGTTTTAAGCGCTTTTACCGTGATAAGTTCGGGATCGCCGGGCCCCACCCCGACGCCGTACAAGATTCCGGAGTTGTTCATGCTTTTCCTTAAAAGATTACAGATATTTGTCACTTTACCGCATCACCCACGGTATGAAAAGGGCGCCAGCCAGCGCCAATGAATGATGCGGAATTAGGAATGAGGATGTAGCGTATTTTCCTCCGCGGCGGTGGAGGAGACCACGCAGGCAGGCTGGAGGCAGGGCAAGATCTCTCCCATTTTCCTGTCAGTACCGTTCGGCCTGAATGGGATTCGGAAATTTTCCTGTAGATATATTTGGGAAAGCGGGTTAAAATATAGCGAATATAGACTTTTTGTTCAATGGGCATCCGTGCGGCAAGCGCGAACCTAAGGTTCGGCGCGGCATCTTAAGCGTTGTGCTGCTTGGAACGGAGGCTGGATCGGATACGGAAGTTTATAATTTCGTCCGGTTTAATACCAAATCTTTGTAGGCGTTGCCTTACTAGAGCCGCGGCAAGCGCGAACCTAAGGTTCGGCGCAGTATTAAACCAGACTTTGCGAATAAGTGGTTTCATGGGGGGTTTCTGATGAATTTTACGAGCGATTTGGTTAGGAATGTTTCGATTTCCGGGCATGGCGGGACGGGAAAGACGTCCCTGTTCGAGCGGCTGCTGTTTGCGGGGGGCGCTATCGCGAGGCCGGAAACGGTTGAGTCCGGCAAGACGGTCAGCGATTCGACGCCGGAGGAGCTTGAACACAGGGTTTCCATCCACGCGGCGATGGCGAATGTCGCGCACGGCGGCAAGAAGATAAATATCTTCGATACGCCCGGCTCTTCCGACTTTGTCGGGGACGTGATACTGACGTATCGCGCCTGCGAATTCGCGCTTGTCGCGGTGGACGGGAAGCCGGGCGTCCAGATCGAGACGATCAAACTGTGGCGCAACCTGGACGGGCGCAAAAAACCTCGCGGCGTGGTGATCACCAAACTGGATGAAGACAAGGCGGACTTTGACCGCGTCCTTGCCGACGTCAACGAGAAGTTCAAGCTGAGCGCCGTGCCCATCACCCTTCCGCTAGGCGGCGGGTCGGCTTACAGGGGCGTCATCGACGTGCTGAACCAGAAGGCCTACATCGCGGACCCCGCCGGTGTCGAGAAGGAGGTCCCCCTGCCGGACGAGGCTAAGGCCAGGGCGGAGGCGGCGCTCGAAAAGATCACGGAAGCCGCGGCGGAGGGTGATGACGCCCTGATGGAAAAGTTCCTCGATACGGGCGAACTCGACGCGGACGAGATCAAACGCGGTCTTGCCGCCGCCCTCGCCGAAGGACTCTTCGTGCCCGTTTTCGCGTCCGCCGCCCTGAAGAACTCCGGCCTGATCCCCTTGCTCGACTTCCTGACCGAGGCGGCCCCCGCCCCCTCCAGCGCCATCGACCTTGCAAGGCCGCTCGACGGCGGCGAGGACAAGCTTATCCCGCTTGATCCCGCCGCCCCGTTCAGCGCCCTCGTGATAAAGACGAGTTACGACCAGTTTTCCGGTAAGCTTTCGTGGATCAAGGTGATAGGCGGCAAGCTCGCAGCCGAATCGGACGTTTTTAACGTTACCGAAGGCAAAAAGGAGCGTGTCGGGAAGCTCTACACCTGTGTCGGCAAGAAGCTGGAAGAGGTACGGGAGCTTTCATCGGGGGATGTCGGTATCATCGCGAAGTCCGCCACGATGAAGACCAACGATACGGTGGCCGCCTCCGATACCGGCTGGCGCTTCGTGCCGCTTCGCCTCCCCGCTCCCGTGCATTCCGTCGCGGTGGCCGCTGCCGAAAAGAAAAATGACGACAAGCTGGGCGATTTCTTCGTCCGCGCCGCCGAGGAAGACCACACGTTCCGCTACGAATTTAACCCCGAAACGAAGGAGACTGTGATTTCGGGCATGGGCGAGCTGCACATCAACATGATTCTGGAGAAGGCGAAGCAGAGTCAGAAGCTCGATGTGGTTACTAACGTGCCCCGTGTCGCGTACCGCGAGACTATCACGAAAAAGGCCGGCGCCGAGTACACGCACAAGAAGCAGACGGGCGGCCACGGGCAGTACGGCAAGGTCGTGCTGGAGATTGCGCCGCTCGCCCGCGGTGAGCAGTACCGCTTCGTCAACGCGATCTTCGGCGGGGCCATCCCTAAGAACTATATCCCCGGCGTCGAGAAGGGCGTGACGGAGGGGATGGCGCACGGCGTTATGGCCGGCTACCCCGTCGTCGATGTCGAGGTGAAGATCATCGACGGCAAGTACCACCCCGTCGACTCCTCCGAGCTGTCGTTTAAGCTCGCTTCCCGGAACGCGTTCCGCGAGGCGATGAAGCTGGCCGCCCCCGTGCTGCTTGAGCCGGTGATGGAGCTAACCGTCATCGTCGAAAACAAGTACTTAGGCGACGTGATGAGCGACCTGTCCGGTAAACGCGGCAAGATACAGGGCGAGTCCTCGCTTGGCGGCGGTATCGAGGAGGTTCGCGCCCAGGTTCCGTCCAGCGAGCTGCTCCGCTACTCGATAGACCTGCGCTCGATAACGAGCGGCACGGGTTCCTTCGGTGTGGAGTTTTCCCACTACGCGCCTATCTCCGGCAGGATCGCCGAAGACGTTATCAAATCCGCCGCCGCCTTCAAAGTCCAGGAAACCGACGACTAGGGGCCGCCAGCGGCCTTCACCCAGGCCTTTCGATAAGGCAGGGGCGGCGGGCCTCCGGGGGGACTGCTTAGCGGGCGGCGCACGGGCGGGGATGCGGCCTCCGGCGGCGACCGGCGCCCCGCCGTGTACAAGCGGTTCTACGGCACGGCCTGCCTTGGCGGGATTGCCCACGGTAACCCGCCCCTCAACAGACAGCGCCCGCCGCCGCGCCGCAGGCGTTTGTATCAAACTCCGTGAGCAATCGCTAGCAAGCGCTTGCGCGGCTTTAGGGCTACATCGTTTCAAGGAAAGGGATGCAGATGAGCTTGAAGGCGGCGCGGAGGACGCGGAGGACGGCGCGGCAGAGGGAGATGCGTGCGGCGCGGAGTTCCGCGCTTTCCGCGCCGAGGACGGGGCATTCGTGGTAGAAACGGCTGAAGTTTTTTGAAAGCTCGTATGCCCAGGCGGTGATTACCGAGGGGTTCATTTTTTCCGCAGCCTCGCCTACCGTTTCGGGCCAGGCCGCTATCGTTTTCAACAGCTCCCATTCGGCGTCGCTTGTCAGCAGCGCCGCCCCGGAATAATCGTTTTCCGCCGCCTCCTTTTTCAAAATCGACGAGATGCGCGCACCCATGTATTGCAGGTAGGGGCCGGTGTTGCCGTTGAACGAGAGCGATTCGGCGGGCTTGAACAGCATATCTTTTTCGGGTGTGGTCTGCAGGAGGTAGTAATGCAGCGCCCCCAGCGCGATTTTCTCGGCCGTTTCCCCCGCGTCGCCGACCGCCGCCTCCCGCTCCTTCCCGCGTATCTCGGCGAGCGCCATGTCGCGCAGGCTGTCGATAAGGTCGTCGGCGTCCACGACCGTCCCTTCGCGGCTTTTCATCCGGCCTTCCGGCAGGTTCACCATGCCGTAGGACAGGTGGTACAGGTCCCGCGCCCAGTCGAAGCCAAGCCGGAGCAGCAGCGTAAACAGGACCTGGAAGTGGTAGCGCTGCTCGCTTCCCACCACGTAAACGAGCCTGTCGAAGGGCCAGTCGTCGTGCCGGAGTATCGCCGTGCCGAAATCCTGCGTTATGTAAAGCGATGTGCCGTCCTTGCGAAGCAGCGTTTTCCTGTCTAGGTTTTCCGCCGTCAAATCCGCCCACACCGAGCCGTCCGCTTCGCGGTGGAAGATGTTTTTTTCCAGCCCCTTCAACACTTCTTCTTTGCCGCGCAGGTAGGTCTCGCTTTCAAAGTAGTATTTGTCGAAAGATATGCCGGTGCGCCGGTAAGTTTCTTTGATGCCGTCCACGGCCCACCTGTTCATCGTTTTCCAGAGTTCCGCCGTCGCCTCGTCCCCGGCCTCCCATTTGCGCAGCAGTTCGCGGGCGCGGTCTTCCGCGGCGGCGTCCGTCTTTGAAAGCGTGTTGAAAGCGACGTAGCAGTCGCCGACAAAGTGGTCGCTTTTCTTGCCGGCCTCCTCCGGCGTCCTGCCGCCAAACTGTTCGATGTAGGCAAGCATCGATTTGCAGATGTGGATGCCCCGGTCGTTGATGATGCAGACCTTGTACACCTCCGCGCCGCTGGCGGCAAGTATGCGCGAGATGCTTTCGCCGAGCGCGTCGTTACGGAGGTGCCCCAGGTGGAGGGGCTTGTTCGTGTTCGGGCTGGAGAACTCCACCATGACGCGCCGCCCCTGGAGAACGTCGCTGCGGCAAAAGTCCGCGCCGCCGTCAAAGACCGCGCCAAGGATCGCCTTTGCGACGGCCCCCCGTTCAAGGCGCACGTTGACGTAGGGCCCGGCCACAAGCGCCCCGCCGTCCTTGAAGGCCCCGCTGAGCTTTTCGGCGGCGGCGGCGGCTATCTGCGGCGGCCCCTTCCTGAAAAGTTTGGCGAACGGGAACATCGGGAAGGCAAGGTCGCCCAGTTCCGGTCTGGGCGGATTTTCCACGATTATTTTTTCGCCGCCAAGCTTTTCTGTTATGCCGTTTTCTTCCAGCAGGTCATTGAGGACGTTTAGCATACGTTCCTTCCAAACAATTTTTGCGTCAAACATATTTACTCCGTTTTATTTTGCTTTATGTTGATTACTCCGTTCCGAAAGATTCACGGCGAGCGCGATCATCTTGGTGTAGTTTTGCGCGCCCTCCCTGCGGAACGAGCCAAGGTTTTCGTCCGTATAAGTGCAGTTCGCGCAGTACGCGATGTTGCGCACACCGTTTTTGACAAGCAGGGCGGCGTTTGCGGCCTGCATATCGATGTACCATTTTGCTTCCCCGCCGTGCAGCTCTTTTCGAACGACGGGCCCCAGCGGGAACGCGCCGCCGCCCTTTTCACCGCCGCCGAATTCCGCCTCGTACAAGGCGGCGCGTTCCCGGTCAACAGCATAGCAGCAGGCGCGTATGCAGGGCCCCAGAACAGCCGCGACGTTTTTCGGTTCCGTCCGGCAGCTTTTTGTCATAAGTGCGAGCGCGTTTTCCGCGATGCCCGTCCCTTTCCAGCCGGAATGAAGGACGGAAAAGGCCCCGCCCGCCGTATCGAACAGGAACACCGGAAGGCAGTCCGCGACCGAAACGAAAAGGCCGATGTCGCGGCCCTTCGCGACAAGGCCGTCCGCCCGGCGCGGCAGAAGCGCATCGTCTTTTGAAACGACCTCCACCGTGCGGCTGTGCGTCTGGGCGCAGTGGAATATCTTTTTGTCCGCAATCCCGATTTCCGCAAAGAACTTTTCGCGGGCCGCGCCCGTTATCATGTTGCCCGCCCGCCGGAGCGTGATCATGCAGGAGATTTCGCGAAGCGGCCTGCCGTCGTACATGAACGGGAAAACCGCGTAACGCCGGCCCGCGCCGTCAATGCTGAACGGGTACAAATTACAAATGCCGCTGCTGTTCATACAGTTTTCATTCCCAAAAAACCTTCGTTCCGGATGCGCCCGGCGGCTACACCTCCGCCAACTTCGCGGCGGTTTCAAGCAGAAGGGACATAAGGCGGAGTTTTTCAAGGCATTCCTTCATGCCGTCCATGAACGTCGTGCCCTTCCCGCTTATCTTAGCCAGGTTTGTCAGCGTGTCGTAGGATTTTCCCGGAGCGGGGTACAGGATGCCGTCTATAATGCTTTCCATTGAGTTGATCGCTTTTCGCGATTCCCCGACGATAGCGTCTACGCTCTGGTTAACGTCTTCCAGAATCACGGAGGTCTTTCTGTGCCGCACGGTAATCGAATTTACGTCCGTCCAAATTTGTTCCCAGCGTTTTCCCAGATCGCCGCTCTTTTCAAGACGCTTTGCATAACTTTTTATCGTGTCGTCAAGTTTGATTAAAACATTGTACGCTTCCGTAAATTCCGTCCTGTTTTCTTTTCGCGCAAATTCCCCGTCAATCAGAATCGGCCTGATAAATACGTTTATGATCGGCATAAATATCTTTTTGTGAAACATCATAAGGCAAGAGAGGCTCCGGATATTGTTAACCGGTATGCCCTCTTCGCCGTCGCTAAAAGCTATGTTTCCAAAAGGTTCCACCGAAAAATTTTCGAACAGTTCGCTGTAAAGCCGCTGCATTTTGGCGCGGCAGCGGTCTTTAATGAATTCGTCAAACTGGGCGCTTACATTTTCCGTCCAGCTTTTTCTGAACAATAGGAACCAGTCTTCACCGCCTGACAATTCCGTCGGCACATAGCTTGTATCGCGGGTGACGCATCGCAGTATACGGACAAGCGGCACACGTCCGTTGAACGCGCGAATCACCTCGACGGCTTTTTCCGCCTTCGATGTGAATCTTTGCAGTTCGTTTTCCATGTCATACTCTTTTTTTTCGTCTTTTTCCGGCATCGTAAAAATAAACATCGCGCTTAGCAGCGTAACGGACGGCGATTTTTTTATTGAGTAAAGAATATTTGCAAGCGATACAAGCTGATTTTTTACCATGGCGGCTGGGCAAACCGGCCCAGACTCGGCGGCGGTCTGGCTGAACGACATGATGAATCTGTCAAAAAGAAACGACGAGAGCTGCTTCAGGCAGACCAGGGTATGAGCGCCCTCATACATAACCCGCCGGTTTTCTTCGCCGATGTTGTTGATTTCTTTTTCAACATAATCAAGCGCCATTTGGCGCAGCTTGGTATCGGAAAAGTCCGGGTTATCCGCCGCGAAGTTTGAAGGATCGGTTTTCTCGGACAACCTTGCGTGAAGTTCCTGCATTTCTATAGAACCCCAAAGAACAAAAAACGCCCCCCGGTTGCGGTTTATGCCCGAGTCGAGTATGCCGTAAAAGAAGCGCGCCGCCTCTTTTAATTTTTTCAATTCGTCCTGAAAACTACCCCCGAGCTGCTGTTTCTGCCAATTAAAAATTCCCGGAAACATCAGATCGACACCGCGCCCGATTTCGGCAACCCTTGAATTTATAAACATTTCCAGCGAAGTTTTTCCGGTAAAAAAACCCAAAATAATGAACCACAGGCGGCGGTACCACGGAAGGCGGAGATAGCGATCTTCGGCCTTTGCTGAAGGTTCGGCATCTTTTTCCGTGTTAATGAGCGGGCCGTCCGCAGCGTCTGTATACGAGGATATTTTTTCAAGGAGTTTTAGCCGTTCGTACTGGGAAAGGCCGGATGAAAGCCTTTCAAATGCGCTGTTGTCACCCATTGAACGAAATTATAGCTTTGTTACGGGCAACAATCAAGACAAACCTCCCTTTTCATTCCGCGCACGGGGAGGCCCTTTTGGATTTAAACGGCGGTTTAGCTTAGCGTATCGTTCAATTTTTTGTTACACTCATTTATGTCAAAGGCGGATGGGTCGAACCCTTCTCCAAGTTCGGCGAGAGCTATTTCTTTTTCCGATTCGTCGTTCAGTTCAAGCGCGGATATGAAGCGCCGGAAACGCAGGGGGCCCTCTATCCTTTCCGGCGGCGGCGAATTTTCTCCGGCGACGCAGACCGGATTTTCTGTGTTTGCGTCATTATACGGAGAAAAAATAATTTTTACCGTCCAGCGTGTGCCGTATTCATAGTTGATTTCGTTCAGGTAGTGCGAGGCAAGTTCTTTTATCGTTACGCTTTCCTTTACGCCCGCATCCTCGTCAAACAGGTCACCGCCGCTTATATAATCAAGCGTAAACCTGTGCGGCTGAATACCACTCCAGGAAAAAAGTTTCAGGATGATACGATGCAGGTCGCCAAGATCAAACGACTGCGGAAGCAGCAGCCGCCGCCACACTCCGGTACCGCCGATGCTTATCTGAACCGCACGCAAAGCGCGGGCGCTGTCATCATCTTTCCTGACCAGCGTAAGATTCGTTTGACGGAATGTGTCGCGTGATTTATCTATCATTTCTTTTATTTCGTCAAAAATTTCAAGCATCTCGTCCATGGAATTATCGATGGCCGTCAGTTCCGTCTCGGACGGCTGCTCCTCCACATCGAGATCTTCAAGTATGCTGGACGTGTATATCTGTATCTGTGACAGAACGATGAACGTATGTTTCGGGAGTATCGAATAATCGATCCCGTCACGCTTTAAACGGCAGGCCAGATCGATCACGGCGGTGTGAAGTTCGCATACTTCCTGACGTATGGGCCCCGCCTTCTGATCGGTAAACACGGAATAAAAACGCCGCAGCTCCTTCAGCGTGTCGGAAATGTATGCGGCAAGGTATTCCGCGTCCCACTTGTTAATGCCGCATGACGGCGGGACTATACGATCCACTATCCTGTCCGCGTTATCTTCGCCGCGGTACATCGCGTCCTTTATATACGACTGTATCACGTATTCGGAAACAGGAATATTATGCTGAAGCAGCAGGCGTTCAACCGGAGTTTCGTCGCTCTGGGTTTTTACACCCTGCAAAGTACGGTAATCGGGAATCTCTTTGCCCGCATACCAAAACCGCGACTCCAGGCCAAACGTGGTTACCGAAAATTTATCTGTTTTTTCGTACAGGAATTCTTCCAGCGAATAAGCGGGCACGTCCATCATGCGTTTTCCGCCATAGAAGTACGCCCAGGCAATCTGCTCGTCGGTTGTGGAACCGGGGCCAAGATTCCTGAACGATTGAAAAAAAGCCTCCTCCGCAATATCCATCCATTCCTTGAGGTTTTCTTTTTTCCATGCGCCCGCCGCAATATGTTCCAGCCTGAAAATACAGGCTTTCCAGTCCTCTATCGTTACAAGGAAACGGTCACCGGGAACGAAGGCTTCTTCACGGTATATGTGCCGCATATCAAGCGCTTTTATTGACACCTCGCCGGGGTCCTCAAACGGATCGGCGCCGTAAGCTATTTCATTTTCGGGGTTTTCCTGAGCTATGTACTGCGGAGCGTACTCCTCGCCGTAAATCGAAAAAAAAGGGTAAAATTCTTCCGGCGATCCTTCGGCTGTGGACACGCCGATAAGGCTGTCCTTCCAGAAAAATTTATAATTCTGCGGGGGAACAAAGGGATTCGCAAACGGAACGCAGCGGTGTCCCGGAATCAGGATGCCGTTCAAAAGCTCCGAGCGCGCGGGAGTTATAGAAAAACGGGCGCCGTCAAACAGCCCCCGGCGGGACAACCATTTGTTATCCTCAACAGGGAACGCTATGCGCCGGTTGTTAAAAAGATTCGCTATTTCCGCCTGCAAACGTCCGAAACGTTTCGAGTCCCTTGAGCGTATCTTCCATGTAACGTCTTTAAGCGTAAAAGCCGTACAGGTTTCGTCAAGAAATGAATACAGCGCGTCTTCCTGATCGGATGTCATAATATTGACTATACGGCAAACCCGTGTTTTTTACAACATATCAGGGTACAAAACCCCGTGTACGCCAATGGAGCCCAAGCGCCCGGTGCGGCCAGTAATTGTTCGTTTTCCCGCCTGAGCCGCCCGGATCCTTTATATAAGCGGCGGCACGGGAGCTGGGCGTAACCGGACGACGGGCTGGCGGGGCGGGTTCCCCTGCTGTGGGCTAAACCTGGCCCGCAATCCTGATTTCAGGGCAGAGGTATCCCCCTGGGCGGGTTAGGTTTGGGGAGGAGATGGCGGCTGCCGCGGTTCGCCGGACGGATTATGCCGCTTATCCGGGCGCCGGGGCCACGGGAAGGGGGTATAGGCGGGAAAACGCGGCCCCGGCCGCCCGTTTCCCGCTATGGGGTCTGACACCACGGACCGGGGAGGCCCCCGCCGCCGCTCGTCCGGCGAGGCGTCGCCCGCTGTGGGGTCTGACCCCACGGACCGGGGAGTCCCCCGCCGCCGCTCGTCCGGCGAGGCGTCGCCCGCTGTGGGGTCTGACCCCACGGGCCGGGGAGTCCCCCGCCGCCGCTCGTCCGGCGAGGCGTTTCCCGCTATGGGGTCTGACCCCACGGACCGGCGGGCCTTCCGCCGCCGCCTCCCCCGCCTCCCCGCCGTCCGGCGGCTCCCCTTCCAGAATCCGCGACCGGTACCGGTCGCCCCACAGGTGCCCCGTCCGTCCATTGTCCCTGTTGTACCTAATGGCAAAGGTCTGCTTCAGCCATTTCATTATCGCCGGCAGCTCGAACCCGTCCGCGGGCTTGATGTAAAAGGCCAGCCGGTCGCCGGCAAGACTCAAGCCCCGGACCGCGAAAACAAACCTGCGTGCGGTCTCCCGGAACACCCGTCCGAACAGCGCCGGCGCCCGGCCCCCTCGGAACAGGGGTTCCCTGTTGTTGACGCGGGTACTGATTTCGTACCACACGCCCTGTCTCAGCATTCTTAAATGTCTCATGTAAATATATGGGCGATTGCCCGCGTTTTGCTTCAACATACGGAGAAAAAACGGAAAGAAGCCGGACCGGAAACACACTTCCGGCGGCGCGGCGGGGTATCGTGTAAGCGCTGCATCATTTACGAGCTTCGTTCTGTAAGAAATTATTTAACTGTGGTGGTTTGCATAGCAAACTTGCTCGCTCGCAAACCTTGTTTGCCCGCAAACCCGTCTACTACCATTTTTTGTTGGTGTTGCCAATTATAACCGCCCCAAGGGGCGGGGAAGCAGACCCCACTGCGAATAAATGCTTTCCACATGGATTCGGGCTCTCCGACGCCGGGCATTGGCCGCGCCCAACACATCCGGCCCGCCCGCAAACGGGCAATGAACAACGGCACAGTACGGAGGGCCAAGGGCTGATTCGGGGAAATTCGGCCCCCGCCGTCCTTTTTCTTTCACAGACCTCACTACCCGTATGCTTGGCGTGCCTGCGGTACGCCAAGCAGAAACGCCCCTCCGCCAGGTAAGCGAGCAGTTTGCGCGGATAATGGCGCCCGATGAAGGTGACGCTGATCTCTTAGGGCGGCGCGGGCCTTGGAATGCGCTTATATATTGGCGGCGGTGTCAGGCGCCCCCTGCGTTATCCAGGGCCAAACGGCGCCGATTGCAGCCACTAGGGGGTCTGACACCGGCACTATATGTAGCGTACCGGCTTTCCCCGGCACTGGAAAATTCAGCGCCTGCCACCCCTGCGTTACCCGCCCGGACAAACAACCCCCCGCGCGCCCATCGCGCGGGGGGTTTACGGCGTGACGGAGTCTAACGGACACGCCGCCCCAACCCGGCTTTCGCAAGCCGGGTTGGGGCGGCGGCGTAACCCGCAAAGCGGGTTACGCTCGCCTCAAGCCGCGCAAGCGGCATGAGGCGCCGGCTGTGAACGCCGCCGGCGGGCGGTGGGGGGTTAGGTTTTGATGTCTACCGTGCTGTTAAGCGAGACATTGGCGCCTTCAGTAGTACTGCCGGTAACCGTGTTGTTGTCCGTATCGCCGGTAATGGTGCCAAGTTTTTTTGCGCCGGCTGCATTGGTCGTTCCAGCTATCTTGCTGCCAACCACCGTTCCGCCCGTTATCACCACACTGCCTGCGGCAACGGTATCGCCGCTTGAAGGAGTGATACCGGTTATCTTGGCGTTGGCGGCTGCCAGCTTGAGCTTACCGGGGTTAGTACCGCCTGTCAGCACGATTTCACCGGCTTTCGCGGAATCAGTTCCTCCCAGCACAACCTCCGTAGACTCCGCTATGGTAAGGTCGATGGTGTAACCCGCCTTCTGCGTGATGACGGCGCCCGCGCTGACGGCTTTAAGGCCGGTAGCGGCGTCCTCCGCCGTGATGGTGGCGCCTGCCGCGGCGCTCGCTATCGTGAGGGTGCCGGCGGCTTCAGTGGCGGTTACCGCATCCCACGCGCCGGTGATCTCTGTCGCGCCGGCCACGATCTTGCCCGCGCCTCCGATGCCGGCCACGCTGGTCGCAGAGGTCGTTGCCAGGACAAGGCTTACGCCGGGACTCAGCGTGATGGTTCCCGCGTTGATGATTTTCTTGCCGGCGGGCACGGTAATCTTTATTGAGCCATTTCCAGGCGGCGTAATTGCGATGTTCTGGTTTGCCGCAAGCGTTATGCTGTCGGCCAGTGTTACGCTAATATCCGTGCTATTCTCTATGCTATAAGCGGAGAAAGTCAGGTCGATGTCGGAAAGAAGACCGCTTGTCCCGCCTTTTTTGAAGGTCACCGTTTTGCTGTCAAAGTTGGTAATTGTGGTGACAATGAACGCGGCGTTGGCCGGTACCGTAACATCGGCGGCCAGTTTTGCGACGGTGCCCAATGTTGTGCTGCTCTTGCTGCCCAGCGTGATCGACGCGCCGGCGGCGGCGAGGGTGGCGGATTCCGCGTTAAGTGTACCGTTCACCGTGAGGCTCGTTACGGCGGTGAGGGCATTGTCGGTAGTAAGGTTCACGCCGGCCGGGACGCTAAGGCTTGTTTCGGTAGGGGTTACGTTGACTTTAAGCTTTACGGTTTTCTTGTCAGGCAGCGTCCCGATTGCGTCAATAGCGGCCTTGGGTGTAACGTTGGCAACTATCGGCTGGGTAATCTCAAGGCTGCCCTCTCCGGCATAGCCTACCCACGCCGCGAGATCATCATCGTCAGCTAAAGCCGTCGTTGAAGTGTTTTTGAGCCAGGCGCCTTTCTTGATGCTTACCGTGGCGGGCTTGTCGTCACCGGTAAACAAAGTGTCGCCGGTTACGGTCACGGTGCCTTCCTCGACAAGCAGCGTTCCCGCACCTGCCTTAAAATAGGCGTCCGGAGTGAGATTTGTATCGGTTCCATACACGACTACCGTACCGTCCACCGTTATGTCATTTGCTAAGGTAAGTACATTAAAGGAAAGGTACAGCGTCTTGCCCGCGGGCACCGTGATGTCAGCGCCGGGAACAGCTTTGTAAACGATGTGGTCGTAAAGCCCGCTCGTGTCCGCGAGCAAGACCAGCAGTTCGGGGGTGCTGTCCGCCAGAACCGCGTAGTCCGGTACCTGGTAAGCGCCGGGCACGGGGACGTTGACGTATTCGGTCTTTGTCTCCTGCTCGCAGCCTGCCAAAATAAATGCCGCGCCAAGCAAAGCGGCGGCAAAACCTAAAATTAGACCCTGTTTTTTCATAGAGTCCTCCTAAAAATTTGTTCGTCCGGGCCAGGCCCGGGCGTGTACGCCATCGCTATGCGATGGCGCGCTTGCCGGGTTCCCCGCGCACGGGCAAAAGCCCGCGCACGGAAAACCCGTGTACAAAAAAGTAGGAAGCGTATTGAAAAGCCAGGCCTTTTATGGTAGGATCTATACGCTTACACAAGCCCCGGTCCGGCGTCTTTCCGTCAAGAATAAGCGCTGTTCCGG
Organism: Spirochaetaceae bacterium; assembly: GCA_031290855.1. Classification (GTDB taxonomy): domain Bacteria; phylum Spirochaetota; class Spirochaetia; order Treponematales; family Breznakiellaceae; genus JAIRMY01. The sequence goes on along the minus strand of JAISLM010000045.1, from coordinate 8,913 downwards.
GGCTTCCTCTTTTGTATATACTACATTATAGCACAGGGGGGGGGGGGGGGTATCAAGTTTTCCCGGCATTTTTTTTGCGTTTTTTCAAAAAAAACATGGTTTGGGGCCGTCCGGGACGGTAAACGGGGAAAACGGGACAAACCGCGCGGGCGGTGTGCCGCCCGGGGTGTGCCGGCGGCACACCCGGCGCGGCAGGATAAGGCGGGGGCGCTGCGGGGGCGGCGGCCCCCGCAGAGGGGGCAGCGGAAGACCGCGCAAGCGGGCTGCAGCGAGGGGGAGGCTTCCCCCTTTTCCACTATTAATTGATCATTGCCCGCAGGCTTTTCATGTTTAAAGCAGCGGTGGGAAGCGGCTGGCCGCCTGGCGGGCGTAGATGCCGTTTAGAGCCAGGAGTTCGGCGTGGACGCCTTGTTCCGCGACGGCGCCGCCTTTCAGCACGAGGATGCGGGCCGCGTTCCGTATCGTCGAAAGGCGGTGGGCTATCACTATAGATGTTCTGCCGGAAAGTATGCGTTCCATGCCCGCCTGTATCAGCCGCTCCGTCTCCGTGTCTATCGAGCTTGTCGCCTCGTCCAGCACGACTATGGACGGGTTGTGCGCTATCACGCGGGCAAAGCTCAGCAGTTGCCGCTCGCCGCCTGAGATGTTCGTCGCGCCTTCTGAAAGCAGCGTGTCGTAGCCCGCGCCGTGCCTCATGATGATCTCGTGGGCAGAGACCGCCTTCGCCGCGGCGATTGCCGCTTCGCGGGATTCACCGGGCGGCAGTTCAAGGCCAAGCGTTATGTTGTCCGCTATCGTGCCGGAAAACAGGAACACGTCCTGCAGCACGGGTAGGACGGCGCGGCGCAGGCTCGCAAGCGAAACTTCCCTCACGTCCACGCCGTCGATGCTGATCGTCCCCGCGTCGATGTCCCACAGCCGGGTAAGGACGCTGGTTATCGTCGTCTTCCCCGCGCCGGTGTAGCCGACTATCGCCGCCATCTCGCCCGGTTCTACCCGGAAGCTCAGGTTTTTCAGCACTTCTTCCCCCGTCTTATAGCTGAACGACACGTTTTTAAACTCGATGTGCCCGCGGACCGGGGCGAGTTCGCGCTTCCCCGTGTCCGGGATGCGCTCGTCCGTGTCCAGCAGCGCGAAAACCCTCTCGCCGCCCGCCATCGCGGACTGTAGGATCGTGTACTTCTCCGATATGTCCATGACCGGCGCGTAAAACATGGCTACCAGGTTGATGAACGCGACAAGGACGCCGAGCGACAGCGTCAGGTTGAGGACGAGGATGCTGCCCACGGCTATCAGCGCCGCCGTGGTGAAGGTCGCGATGAACTCGACTATCGGGCGGAAGATCGCGTACACGCGAATCTCGCCCAGGTTAGCGGAAAGCAGCTCGCCGTTGCGGGCCGCGTACTCGTCCCGGCTCCGCCCTTCCCTTCTGAAGTACTGTACTATCTGCAGGCCCGACAGGCGCTCGGACAGGTACGAGGTGACGGCGGACGAGGCGGTGCGCTGGCGGCGGAAGGCGTCCCGCGCCCGCAGGCGGGAGAGCGCCGTGCAGACGACGACGGGCGGCATACAGGCCAGCACGACGAGGGCCAGGCGCGGCGACAGCAGGAACAGCGTCACGAGCGAGCCCGCCATCACGGAAAGGTCTTTTAAAAGCGCCACCATAACCGAGGTGAAGAAGTCGTTTATCGTCTCCACGTCCCCGCAGAGCCGCGTCACGATCCGGCCTACAGGGTGGCGCGAAAGGAAGGCCGTAGACTGCGAAACCGTCTTTTGGAATAGTTCAAGGCGCATATCCTTCATAACCTGCTGGCCGATAAGGTTCGCGCTCCAGGTCTGGACGTAGGCCGCGGCGAATACCATAAGCAGCGCGGCAAGCAGGGCCAGTATCACGGAGGATATACGGTCAAGGTCCGCGCCGCGTACCGCACGGAGGACGTCCTCCGGGAGTGTCGCAAGGAGGGCCGCCTTTATCGCGGCGGACTTCCCGTCCTGAATGAAGAGCGGGTTCTCCAGCACGTAGCCCCTGTTCGCCTCGTTTATGCCGAAGGCGTACCACTGTTCGTCGTCCAGGATCCGTTTTGCCCGCAGTTCCTTCTCGACATCGCCGGAAATACGAAGCTGCTGGTTCTGCGGGACGAAGAGGAAGCCGCCTATCGGCACGGGTTTTGTCTGAAAGAGGCCGTTTGCACGGTACAGCCCGGCAAGGGCGGCGGCGCTTTTTTCCGACAGGTCCTGCCCAGCCGCCCGCGCCGTATCGAACGCGAGGTAACGGGCGACGACCGCGTCGTCTATTATCCGCTGTTCCAGCACGGGCAGCAGAAGCTCGCCCGCCGTTGACACGGCAAGGGCGAGAAATGTCAGGAGCGCGAGGCGGCGGTACGGCTTTATGTAAGAGAGTATCCGCTTCGCTATCACGCTGTCGTAGTCTTTTACGACCTCTTCTTCGTCAAAATAATCGCTCATACGTCACTCGTACAACTGCTGTAACGCCGCTATCTTCGAGTAGTAGCCGCCGCTTTCCATAAGTTCCTCCGGCGGGCCGTATTCGGCAAGGGTCCCGCCTTCCAGCACCGCCGCATAGTCCGCCCCGGCAAAGGCCGACACGCGGTGCGAGATTATTATCGTGGTCCTGCCCCGTCTTGCGGCGTAGATGTTCTTTACGATCCGCTTCTCGGTTTCCGCGTCAACGGCGGAAAGCGAATCGTCAAGTATCAGTATTTCAGGCTCGATTATCATCGCGCGCGCGATGGAAAGCCGCTGTTTCTGCCCGCCGGAAAGCGTTAGGCCCCTTTCCCCTATCAGCGTTTCTACCCCGTCCGAAAAGGCCGCGATGTCGCGATCGAGGGCGGAGGCGCCGCACAGCGCCCTTATCGTCCCGTCGTCCGCGCCGTCCGTCCCGTAGGCAAGGTTGTTCTTTATCGAGTCCGAAAACATGAAACTGTCCTGCGGACTCACGCCGAAGAGCGAGCGCAGCGCGTCAAGCTTCCAGTCGCGGACATCGGCGCCCTTCACAAAAACCGTTCCCGGCGGCGGATCGAGCATACGCGGCAGCAGCTTTACCAAAGTTGACTTTCCCGCGCCGGTCCTGCCGAGCAGCCCAAGCGACGCGCCCTGTTTGACGGCTATGTTGATCCCGCTTAAAACGTTCTTGCCGTCATCGTAGGCAAACGTCAGGTTCTTTATCTCGATCATGTTGCCGGGGCCGGCTTTCGCCCCGCTTGCGGGTTTCAGGGAGGGAGAGGAGCGTCCCGCTTCGGCGTCCGCCCGCGCTCCCTCGATACGGGGGCTCTGTATCGAAGGCTCGGTAGAAAGGATTTCGTTTATCCGCCGCAGCGAGACCGCGCCGCGCTGCACTATGTTTACCGTGAAGCCCGCGCCGAGCATCGGCCATATCAGCATGTTCATGTAGCTGAAAAGCGCGACCAGATCGCCCGGCGTCATCAGGCCCAGAACCACGCGCCGCCCGCCGGCAAGCAGCACTATGAGGGAGGTGAAGCCGGCCAGAAACGAGATAAGCGGCATGAAGAGGCCGTGCAGTTTTACGACGGCCATGTTCGCCTCGCGGTAATCGTCGTTGTTTTCCGCGAAACGTTTTATGAACCAGGATTCCTTCACAAACGATTTTACCACGCGAATCCCCGCGAATGTTTCCTGCACGGTCTCGCTTAACGCGGAATTGGTCTCCTGCGCCCGCTTGAAACGCCGGCCCACCTTCCTGCCGAACAGCACTATCAACGCCGTTATGAAAGGCAGCGGCAGCACGGCAAAGATCGCGGTTCCCGCGTCCTGGACGAAGATTATTATGATGATCGAAAGCGCCATCACGCTGCCGTCGAGTCCGGCGACAAGTCCCCAGCCTATCGCCATCCTGACCGCGCCCAGATCGCTCGTCGAGCGGGTGATCAGGTCGCCTATCTTGTTTTTCTGAAAGAAATCCCACGAGAGGGTTAGGAGGTGGTCGAACAGTTTTTGGCGGAGTTCCGATTCGATCCGCCGCGACGAGCCGTGTATAAAAAGCCTCCATAAAAAGCGCCCGAAAGAAATCACCGCCATAGCGGCAACCATCGCAAGGCAGCACTTCGCCACGTCCAGCCAGATAAACCCGCCCCGCGATATTAAATTGATCGCCCGCTTTGTGAACTGGGGGATAAAAAGCTGCGCCGCGTCAACGACAAAAAGACATACAAAGCCGCCCAGGTATTTGTAACGGTATCTGTAAAAAAAAGGCTTTAAGGTCCTGAATTCCGCCAGAACTCCGCCCCCTGTCTTTGTTTTTTCCATATTTATTTTTTTTGGACGGATTTTTTCATCTCGCTTACCAGTACGCCGCTCCAGGCGTCGTACTTCTTCTTTACCTCTTCCGCCTCGCCGCGCTCGTTAAAGACCATGTGTATCCTTCGCAGGGCGCTAAGGAAATTTCCCGCCTTCCACAGATCCTCGTTGCTTTTTGTCGCAAGCATATACCTTGAATGGAACCTGTCCGCGGCGTCCGACAGCATTTTTTTCGCAAAGTACGAGTGGTACAAAAGCGGCTCATAATCGTGCGAAGAAGGATCGTTGCTTGACTGCGCCTTTTTCAGGTCCAGCAAATTCTTTGCCACCGCCGCGCAGTGTCCCTCCATATCGACAAAAACCCAGCGCCATTTTGTGTTATCCCCGTAAGCTGTCTTCAGAAGCGAAATGGAAAGCCCCAGTTTCTTCACGAGATGGAAACGCTGCGCCGCGTCCACAGCCTCAAGTTCCGCAAGGGCGTCCTCGTACTCGGAAAACGGCGCGTCGACCTTTCCCGTAACGATGTTTTGCAGGTATATCAGCGCCTTGGAAACGGATTTTTTTGCCTCGCCAAGGGCCTCCTCGTCTTTTGCGTTCAACACGGCCTGTCCGATTCCGTTCAGAATCAGATAATTCGAGCTGACATCGAGCATCAGTTCCGACAAAAAAAACAACTTTGGCGCCGCCGTTGAAGGGTCGGCGCGGCATTCCGCAATCATAACGGCTTCTTTTTTTAACATTTTTTTTATATTCGTATCGAAAGAGTATATTCTTTTTGTATAATGTTGCTGCTTTTCGGCATTGTTAGTCTTTAACACGATTCTTCACTCCATACTTGTCCAGCAATTCGCGGGCGTGCGCCAGCGCCGTCTCGCCCCTGTCGCCTGAAAGCATACGGGCAATCTCGTTAACCCGATCCCCGGCGGAAAGCGGGTTCACGTATGTCAGGGTCCTGCCGTCTTTAGGGATCTTTTCCACCCTAAAATGATTATCAGCCCTGCACGCGATAACGGCAAGGTGGGTAACACAAAAAATCTGCTTCACGGCGCCTATCTTTTGCAGATACTCGCCCACCGCTATCGCCGCCTCGCCGCCTATGCCCGTGTCGATCTCGTCAAAGATCAGCGTCTCGGCCCCGTCAGCGGCCGCCGCCTGACCGTCCGCCACTGCTTCCGCGGTCAGCGCGGTCTTTATCGCCAGCATCACGCGGGAAAGCTCGCCGCCGGAAGCCACGAGCCGCAGTTCGCGCGCATTCTCGCCCCTGTTCGCCGCGATAAGGAATTCCACGTCGTCCGCCCCCCAGGGGCCGCATACAAGGTTCGCCTGTCCGCCGGGAATGGGCCCCTTGGGCGCAAGGTTCACGGTAAACGCCGCGCCCGGCATCCCCAGGCTGCCCAGAATACCCGATATGCGGCGGGCAAGCCTGTCCGAGGCGGCGCGGCGTTTCGCGCCAAGGGCGGCGGCCCGCCTCGCTATCTCCCGCTCCAGCGCCGTTATAGCCGCCCGCTGCCTCTCGCGGTTCTCTTCCGAGGCGGAAAGCGCCTCGATCCCGGCGGCGGCCTCGTCCCGGTACGCAAGTATCGCATCCTCGATGTTTTTGCCGCCGCCTTCTCCGCCGTCCGCCCTTCCTGAGTACTTCTTTTTTAGCCGGTGAATCAGCGACAGCCGTTCCTCCACCGCTTCCAGGCGGGCCGGGTCAAACGTGAGGGAAGCCCTGTAAGAGCGGAGTTCGCCGGACAGATCCTCGGCCTCGTAGTACAGAGCGTCGAGCCGCTGCTGAATCCCCGAAAGGCTTGAATCTAGGGCGGCGGCGGAATCTATCCCGGCTCTGGCCCTGCGTGAAAGGCCCAGGACGGACGACTCCCCGTCAAAAAGCGCCTGCGCCGCCGCTTCCACGCCGCCGGACAACTTTTCAAACGCGGCAAGGCGGGCGGACTCGGCCTCAAGCTCGCGGCTTTCGCCGCTTTTCAGGCGGGCCCTGTCTATTTCATCGACCGAGAACTTCAACAGTTCTATACGCGACTCCCTGTCCCGCTCGGAAACAAGCGAATCCTCAAGGGACCTGCGTTTTTCGGCAAGCTCGACAAACACGCGGTTGAACGCCGCCGCTTCGTCCTCGATACCGGCGAAACGGTCCAGACAGCGGCGGTGATTGTTCTTGTGAAGCAGGGACTGGTGGGCGTGCTGGCCGTGAAGGTCGAACATGAAGGACATGAACTCGGACAAATCCGTCCGCGTAAGCGGCGCGTCCCGTATCCATATCGAGCCGCGCCCCGAAACCTTTATCCCGCGCCGCACGGTAAGGCTTCCGTCCTCCGGCTCGATCCCCCGTGAGGCTATCCAGTCCAGCGCGTCCCTGTTCCGTCCGTCCACCGAAACCACGGCGGACACGGAAGCCTCCTCCGCGCCCGACCGTATCACCGTCGTATCGGCCTTCGCGCCCAGGAGGAAACCCAAAGCCCCCACGATGATCGACTTGCCCGCACCGGTCTCGCCGGTGAGTATAGACAGGCCGCCTTCAAACGAGATCGTAAGGTTTTCTATCAGCGCGTAGTTCCTTATAGAAAGTTCAAGAAGCATCGCGTCCCCCGCCCAAGTTTTTGCCGACAGCCCCGGCAAGCTTGCTGTGCAGCGCGTTGTAAAAGGCGGCGCGGTCGCAGGCGACGAGCCGCGCCTTGTTCGCGCTCCGCCTAATCACGACAAGATCGCCCGGTTCAAGGGCCTCCGTTACCTGTCCGTCTATCGTCAGCAGTACGCCGCTACGCTGTTCCGTCCCTATCTTTATCGTGATCGCGCGTTCCGCAGGCAGGACTATCGGCCTGTACAGCATCGCGAAAGGGCAGATCGGGTTAAGTATCACAGCCTCGATCTCCGGGTCGATTATCGGCCCGCCCGCCGACAGACTGTACGCGGTGGAACCTGTCGGCGTAGCCGCAATCAGCCCGTCCGAGCGGTAGCTGCCGATGTGCGTGTTCTCCGTCCATGCGTCAAGCCAAATCGTTTTGGCGATACCGGACGCGGAAATCACGGCGTCGTTCAGACCCGTCAGCGCAAAAACCCGGCTGGCGCCCCGTTCAACCTTCACGTCAAGCATCAGCCGTTCCGAAACGGGGAACCTCCCCTCGCGCCACCCGGAAAAAACGTCGAACCATTGGGAAGGATGCACGGAGGCGATGAAACCGAGCGTCCCCAGGTTGAGCGGAATCACCGGCGTCCCGAAAGCGGCTATCGTCCGCGCCGCGAACAGCACCGTCCCGTCCCCGCCCAGGCTGAACGCGACATCGAACCCGTCCAGGCCGACGCCCGCACCGTTAAACGAATAAAGGGTGACAGCGCAGCCCCTGCCGCCCAGCGCCTCGCGTATCTCCGCGGCAAGCTCGATAGAGGCCGGCTTTTGCGTATTGATGACGAGCAGAACCTTCACCGCAAACCTTCGCCCGCACGAATAATCATACTTTACAATACCCCAAAACCACCCGACCCGCCAATGGTTTTCGGCGCCGGCGTCCGTGGCGGCTGCGCTTGGACAGAAAACCGCGTTACGCGCGGTTGGCCTCCGTGCCAATTTTACGCTCCGCCAAATGAGCCTCCGCACGGCAAGCGCGGTCTTTTTCCAGTTCGGCCTTTAAGTGCTGGATTAGGGCGCAGGCCCCCGCTTCCGCGGCGGCCTTGTTCTTCGGGTTCCGGTATTGGGACAGGGCGGCGGGGAAACCCCGGAAACTCCGCCGCCGTCATTCCTTACGGATACGTGCAGACAGCCCGCTTGCCGGGTTGATCGTTATCTGAAAAGTGTTTGCGTCCTTGCGCCTGGGCGTAGAGAACGGTCTTTGCGGTCCGGGCATGGCATCACCCCGCAAAAAGACGGGCCTCCGCGCCGCAAGCGCGAACCTAAGGTTCGGCGGGGTATCAAACCAGACTTTGCGAATGAACCTCCCCGCCGCAGAGCGCTAAACCTGGCCCATAATTCGGATTTCAGGGCAGACGTATCCCCCTGGGCCGGTTCGGTTTGGAGAGGAAATGGCGGGCTGCCGCGGTTCTACGGGCGGATTATGCCGCTTATCCGGGCGCCGGGGCGACGGGAAGTGGGTATAGGCGGGAAAACGCGGCCCCGGCCGCCCGTTTCCCGCTACGGGGTCTGACCCCAAGGGCCGGGGAGGCCCCCGCCGCCGCGTGTCCGGCGAGGCGTTTCCCGCTATGGTGTCTGACCCCGCAGGCCGGGAGGGATCCCGCCGCCTCCCCCGCCTCCCCGCCGTCCGGCGGCTCCCCTTCCAGAATCCGCGACCGGTACCGGTCACCCCACAGGTGCCCTGTCCGTCCGCTGTCACGGTTGTACCTAATGGCGAAGGTCTGCTTCAGCCATTTCATTATCGCCGGCAGCTCAAACCCGTCCGCGGGCTTGATGTAAAAGGCCAGCCGGTCGCCGGCTAGGCTCAGCCCCCGTACCGCGAAGACAAACCTGTGCGCGGTCTCCCGGAACACCCGGTCGAACAGAGCCGGGGCCCGGCCCCCTCGGAACAGGGGTTCCCTGTTGTTGACGCGGGTACTGATTTCGTACCACACGCCCTGTTTCAGCATTCTTAAATGTCTCATGTAAATATATTGGTGATTAACCCGCGTTTTGCTTTAACATACAGAGAA
>JAISLM010000044.1 GCA_031290855.1 Spirochaetaceae bacterium | reverse complement strand
ATAGATTTTTTTAATTCTTATCAATCAAAAGAGGCGGACGAATTACAAAATTTGATAGAGCGCAATAACATTAACAACATTTTCATTTGTCCCGTAATTTATATGGAAGTATTACGTGGAATTAGAGAAGACAATACATTTCATGATATAAAAGAGGCATTGCTAAATTTTCATATTTTAAACAACGAAATAATGGAAATTACAAATAACGCGATAAATATTTACAGGATGTTAAGAAAAAAAGGAATAACAATTCGGAAACAGAACGATTGTTTAATAGCATCATATGCCATTTTAAACAATATTCAAATCTTCCATAAAGATCATGATTTTGAATTAATATCACATGAAACAAAATTAAAAATACATAAAATTTAAGTACGCCCAACTTCGCCTAACAGGACTGTTTACGCGCAGACCTGCCTGCAGGTCTGACGCCGCCGGCAGGCGGCTCGGACTGCGTTTTGCCTAGGTCATTCCGCTACGCGCCCCAGCGTAGCCGGGGAACATTCCCACGGCCCACTACACCCACAGTTTGCCAGCCCTAAAAATGCTGCGCATTTTTCTATTCGGGCCGGCAAACCGTCGTAAACAGCCGGAACGGACAGGCAAAGCTTGTCTCCCAAAAACTGAAGCTTCATGTATGTTCCTGGCTGAATACTTACATTAACTATTCATTGGCCGCCGCAGGTGTTTGCACGGTGGCGGGGATCGGGTATGATTTGGTATGTTTAATAGTTTGTGCGGGACTGTGCGGGGCGGGACGGGCGATACCTTGTACCTTGAGACGGGGGGCGTGGAATGGGAACTGGCGATGCCGCCCAACGATGTCCGGACGCTTGTGGAGTCAGGCGGCGAGGCGCGGGTCTTTACCTGGCTGCACCATACGGACAAGGACATGCGGCTGTTCGGCTTCGCGAGCGCGGAGCGGCGGGCGATGTTTTTGGACTTGCAGAAGGTCGAGGGTATCGGGCCCAAGGCCGCCCTCAAGATAATGGGAGGGATCACGGAGGCCGAGCTGGAGCGGGCGCTGGAGGAGGGGGACCTGGCGCGTCTTGAGCTGGTGCCGGGGCTCGGCAGGAAGACGGCTCAGAAGATGGTGCTGGCGCTGAAGGGGCGGCTCGTACACGGCGGCGCGGCGGCGTCCGTCCCCTCATCGCCTTACGGCGAGTTGGTGAACGCTCTTGCCGACATGGGTTACGACAGGAAGGCGGCGGCGGCGGCGCTGGAAGAGGCGGCGGCCCTGTCCGCCCGGAGCGGCGGCGCGACGGAAGGGGCCGAAAAAGAAAGCGAACTGTTCCGCCTGGCTATCCTTAAACTGACAAAATGAAAGCGGCTGGCGAAGCTGACACGGCCAAAAGGTCCGGTGAGGCTAGCGGGACTAAGGCCCGGCAGGAACGGGGCGACGGCATTCTCCGCGCGGAGGCGGCGCTGCCCGAAGACTCGCGGGACTTCGCCCTTCGTCCGTCCAGGCTGGACGAGTTTCTGGGGCAGAAGGCGATGAAGGAAAACCTCGCCGTGTTCATAGCGGCGGCGAAGGAACGGGGAGAGAGCCTTGACCACCTCTTTCTGACCGGCCCGCCCGGACTCGGCAAGACGACGATGGCCCGTATCGTCGCCAACGAGATGGGCGTTGACTTTACCGAAACTTCCGCGCCCGCGCTGGAAAAGGCGAAAGACCTTGTCGGAATCCTGACGAGCCTCAAGCCTAACGCCGTGTTCTTCATAGACGAGATTCACCGCCTCCGTCCCGAAATCGAGGAGAAACTGTACATCGCGATGGAGGACTACGAGCTTGACTTCGTGATAGGCCAGGGGCCGGGGGCGCGCACTATGAGGCTGCCGCTGAAGCCGTTCACGCTCGCCGGCGCGACGACTAAGGCCGGCATGGTTTCGAGCCCGCTGATAAGCCGCTTCGGGATAAGCTGCCGCTTCTCGCTGTACGGGAGCGCGGACATCGAGGCGATCATCCGCCGTTCCGCCGCGATACTCGGCGTCCGCATCGACGACGCGGCCGCCGCGCTTCTGTCAACCTCCTCGCGCTTCACGCCCCGCGTCACGAACCGCCTCCTGCGCCGGATGAGGGACTACGCCCAGGTAGAGAAGCTGCCGTCGATCACGCTAGGCGTAGTTCGGAGTGGTCTGGAACGGCTTGAGATAGACGGCCTCGGTCTGGAACGGCTTGACCGGGAGATACTGCGGATGATCATAGAGCGCTACGGCGGCGGGCCGGTCGGCGCGGAGACGCTGGCTATATCGGTGGGCGAGTCGGTTGACACGCTGGAGGACTTCTATGAGCCGTACCTGATACAGGCGGGCCTCCTGCAACGTACCCAGCGCGGCAGGATGGTGACAGAACTGGCCTACAAACACCTACGCCTGCAGGTGAAGCCGCCCTCCGGCGTTTTGTCCGGCGGCCTCTTCCCGGAATCGTGAAAACCAGCGATTTTTACTTCGATCTGCCGCAGGAAAGGATAGCGCAGTACCCGGCGGCGCGCGGGGAGAGCCGCCTCCTCGTGCTCGATCGTTCTTCCGGGAGGAGGGCGCACCATGTCGTGAAGGAACTGCCCGTCATCCTGGAAAGCGACTCTCTCGTCGTCTTCAACGATTCGCGGGTACGGAAGGCGCGGCTCTTAGGGACGGACGGACGGGGCGGGACGGCGGAGTTTTTGCTGCTGAACATGGCTGCCGACCTGGCCGGCGACGGATCGGTCTGGGAAGCGATCACGAAAAAGGCCGACAGGCGCACGGGCGGGCGCTTCCGCTTCGCAGGCGGCGAAACGGAGGCGGCCCTTCTGCGGGACGGCGGGCGCTACCTGTTGCGCTTCGACAGGCCCGTGGACGACGCCTGGCTTGACGCGCACGGGCGCGTCCCGCTGCCGCCTTACATAAGACGCGCCTGCGACGAGGGCGATTCGGAGCGTTACCAGACGGTTTACGCCCGCGACTACGGCTCGGCGGCGGCCCCTACGGCGGGACTGCATTTTACAAGCGGGATTCTTGCCGCCCTGTCCGCTCGCGGGATCGCTGCGGAATTCGTCACGCTGCACGTCGGGCCGGGTACCTTCCTCCCGGTACGGAGCGAGAACCCGGAGGATCACCGGATGCACAGGGAATTTTTCCGTATAGACGGCGGGACGGCGGCAAGGATAGAGGCGGCGAAACGCGAAGGACGGAAGGTGACGGCGGCGGGGACGACCACGCTGAGGGCGCTGGAGGCGGCCTGGCGGGACGGGCGCTTCCTGACCGGCGAGCGGAGCACGGACATATTCATCTACGGCGATTACCGCTTCGCCACGGCGGACGCGCTGTTCACGAACTTCCATACGCCCGCCTCCACGCTGCTGATGCTCGTATGCGCGTTTGCCGGCGCGGGACAAGGCGAGGCGGCAGGCCGAAAACTGATACTGGAAACGTACCGCGAGGCGATACAAAAAGAATACAACTTCTTCAGCTACGGCGACGCGATGCTGATCCTTTAATAGTCTAAACAACTCACCGTGTAAGCGGTGAGCTGTTTAGACGCGGTGAGCAGTAAACTCCAAGCTGGCTCGCAGGGACGATTCGACAGCCGGCTTTTGTCCATTCCTGAAATTAGGTTGACAGATGAGGCCGCCGCGCCCTCCTCTTTCCGGCGAAGCTTCACGTCTACCAGCCAGTTTTCCATCCCTTCCCGCAATTTCCTCGGGTTCAGACATTGCAATACCCGCCGAAAGGCCGATTCATCGGGGATCCCGTTCGGCAATTCCAGAAACGTTTTGAGAAAATCCCGCTTCAGCTTCCCGAATTCCTCCATCTCTTCGTAATCTTCATAGCCGCACAGGGCCGCCGTAAAGGCTATCACGATAATATCTATGAGTTTGTGCCGGATATTCCCGTATTTCGTTCGCCTCGGATCGTTTATCTCTTCCAGATAATCGACGATCCGCGCCATATTATGGATGCTTATGGTCCCCGTCATCCCCTCCCAGGAAATTATGTTGGATTAATATATCATGCTTTCCCTGCCGGTACAAAAGTAAACGCCGATGCCCTGATTTCCCGCTCGCCACATCCACCCGCAAGCGGAGCTTAAACGCCTAGCTCCAGGATAAACAGGGGGGCTAGGACTGGTTCCGCGTAGCGGACTGTCGCGCCTCTTCCCCCTCAGAGGGGGGTGCCGGACAAACCGCGTAGCGGTTTGCCGTTGTGTGGGTTGCGCCGGTGGCGCAACCCACATACGGGGAGCGTAGCGGGCTGTAGGCAGGGGGGAGGCTTCCCCCCGCAAATAATGGAGGCTGGTGGAGAAGGCATGGAGTTTGCGGCAAACTCCGTAAGCCAATACGTAGCATTGGCACGGCCGGCGGGCTTACATTTATGCGCGGTTTACGGTAATGTTGCGTTATGGCAAACTTGCGGGATATTCGGGTGCACATGAAATCGATAGCGCAGACATTGAAAGTCACAAACGCGATGAACCTCATATCTACGGCGAAACTGCGTAAGGGACGGCGGCTGCTCACCGATACCGAGCCCTACTTCGACCGTATCCAAAAAACGATGGCCGAGTTGCTGCGCAGCGCGGGCAAGGTGCAGAGCCCTTACTTTGCGGAGGACAGCGCCAGAGCGGGGAGGACGGGCGTGATAGTGGTGACGAGCGACAAGGGGCTTGCCGGCGGGTACAACGCGAATATTTTCCGTTACGTGCTGGAGGTCTGCAAAAAGGTATGCAACCCTGTGCTTGTGCTGATAGGGAACATAGGGCAGCGTTACTTTGTAAATACGCCGTACATGGTGCTTGAGAATTTTTCGTTTGCGTCCCGGATGCCGTTGCTTGAGGAGGCGAACGAGATATCAGAATACGTGATTTCCCAGTTTACCTGGGGCGTTTTCAGCGAGGTGCGTATCGTATATACCCACATGTACAACACGCTGAAGCTCCTGCCGGCCGAGCGAGTGGTGCTGCCGTTTGACATAAAAAAGATGCGTATTGCCGCGCCCGGTTCCGGTTTTTCCGATATTGAGCAGCAGAAACCCCTCAACTTTGATTATATTCCGTCCCCGGAAGGTGTTTTTGACGCGCTGGCACCCCAGTACATAACGGGGCTTGTCTACGGATGTCTTGTAGAAGCGTACGCCAGCGAGCAGAGCGCCCGCATGAGCGCGATGGACGAAGCCTCCAAAAACGCCCGCGACATACTTGAACGACAGCAGCTTTCGTACAACCATGTGCGCCAGACCGGCATAACGCAGGAGGTTACAGAAATCGTGTCCGGCTCCGAAGCGCTGATCGACTAACGACCAATGAATGATGACATTTCCCGTTACCGCTAGCTCCGCGAATGAATAGTTAAATGAGCCTCCGTGCGGCAAGTGCGAACCGAAGGTTCGGCACGGAGGCTCATTTCGCTGTACATTCCGCGGGAGACGGCCTATACTGGTAGCGTTCCGCTTTATTGGTGCCGCATCAAACTTTCCAGATAATCATAGAAGGAGACTACGATGATAGTTAGTCGAGTTATGACAAAAAATCCGGTTTATACCCATACGGAAACGAGCGTGAGCGAAGCGCGTTGCTTGATGGACAAGGAAAAAATTTCCCACCTGCCCGTGCTGGACAAGAACAGTCATTTGGCGGGTATCGCGACGAAAAAAGATATGCTGAAGGCAGGCCCGTCGTCCGCAACCAGCCTCGACGTGTACGAGATCAGCTACCTTTTGTCGAAGCTGACGATAGACAAGGTGATGACAAAGACGGTTATAACGACCGTCGAAAACGAGGTGATCGAGGAGGCCGCCCGCACAATCGTAGACAACAACATAAGCTGTCTTCCGGTGATGCGCGGAAAACTTCTTGTCGGGATCGTGACGGTCAAGGACCTGTTCTCGGCCTTCATCACGGCTTTCGGGGTGCGGCACACGGGGGTCAGGGTCAGCTTTGTGATGCTGGAAAAGCCCGGCCAGATCGCCAAACTGAGCAGCGCTATCGCGGATAAAGGCGGCAACATCGTTTCGTTCGTTACCCAGGAAGGCGATTACCTGTACGAGCGCGGCGGCACTATGAAGGTCACAGGCATGAATATTGACGAGGTAAAGGCCGTTTTCGACAGGGCGCAGGCCGAGATTTTGGACATACGCTAGGCTCCGCTCCGGCTTCCGGAAGCGGGGGCCGCAGGCAGGACCTAAAACTTCCGCAAGAGGTCGAGTGGTCGGCTCTTCCCGGCGCGGCCCGCGCAGAACAAGGACGAGACCACGGAACAGAGGACGGTGAGGCAGCCTATCAGCGCGACGGCCTTCCAGTCGACTATTACCGGGATTTCTTGCAGGTAGAAGCCCGGATCGAGAATCTTTACCGGAGCGCCCCGCATCAACGCGCTAACGAAGCTCAGTACCGTCTCCAGGGCGCGGATCATGTCGTTGATGTTGCAGCCCAGGGCGAGCCCAAGGGCGAGGCCCGGAATCACGCCCGCCAGGGCCGTCATCAGACCGCACAACAGGAAGATCCGGCGCGTTTCGGCGGCGCTTGCGCCTATAGACTTCAGCACGGCGATGTCGCGCTGCCGTTCTATCACCAGCATCGACACGGCTGAGGACACGTTGACGGCGGCTACAAGCACGATCAGGGCCATTATCAGTATCAGCATCTGCCGCGTCGATTCGTAAGAACTGTACTGAGAGCTTTGCAGTTCGCGCCAGGTATAAACCGCCGCCGCGCCGCCCAGGGCGGACGCGATTTCCAGGGCGGCCACGTCCGCCCTGTCGTAAGGCTCGTCCACCTTCACGACAAAGAAGTCATGCGAGATTTCCCCGCTCAGGATGCGGCTGCCCGCGTCGTAACTGATTATGCACCAGAGGGCGTCCAACTCGTGATAGCCGGACGAGACGATCCCCTTTACCGTGAACAGCGTCGTGCGGGGTACCGTGCGTCCGTCGGCGGCAACGCGCAGCGTCATCAGGCGGAGCGGGCCGCCGACGACGGCCCCCGTTTCGCGGGCGAGGTCCCCGCCCAGAAGTATCTCGTTGTCCGCTTCGAGCAAGGCCGAACCGTCCGTCACTTCGAGGTAGCGGCGGCTTCCCTCGTCCTGCCAGAACGAAGGATCGACGGCCCGTATCGAAGCGCCCGTCTTGCCCGCTGTGGAAAGGATTATCCCGATACCGTCTATTTCGCGCCAAACTCCCGTAACGCCGTCCGCCGCCGAAGCGGTATCCATGAAGGCGTCCGGGGCGGAGGCGTCCCAGAGAGGCTGGCGGGGCCATATCTGCAGGTGACCCGTCCCCAACTCGATGAAACGGTCCGTGATCCCGCGTATCATCCCGTCCGCGACGATCATCGTGACCATGATCGGCACCATGCTGAGCGCGATCCCCAGCGCCGCGCCCAGCAGGTAGCGGTTTCCCTTGTTACCCCGCCCGATCAGGTAACGGAACGCGATAAAGATTTGAGGGCTAATTTTTATTCTCCGAAAGCACGCCGTCCTCAAGAACATAGCGGAAGGCGGCGCGGGAGGCGACACCCTCGTCGTGCGTCACAACGACTAGGGTTTTGCCCCATTTCTCCGCCGCGCCGTACAGAAGGCCGGTAACGAGGGCCGTATTTTCCCTGTCGAGGTTACCGGTAGGCTCGTCGGCCAGTATCACCGCCGGGTCGTTGACGATAGCTCGGGCCACAGCCACGCGCTGGCGTTCCCCGCCCGAAAGCTGCTGCGGCAGATGCTTTGCGCGGACCTCCATATTCACGTCGGCGAGCAGGGCGCGGGCCCGGTCGAGCGCGGTCTTTTTGGAAAGGCCGGAAATATAGGCCGGCAACATCACGTTTTCCAGCGCGGTAAAATCATTCAACAGGTAATGAAACTGAAACACGAGCCCCACGCTCTTCCGCCTGTACCGCGACAGATGTTTTTCGGCCAGCGCGTCGATCCTGTTACAGTTGACTACCACCTCGCCCGCATCGGCGCGGTCGAGCCCGCCCAGAATGTTGAGAAGCGTACTCTTCCCGCTCCCGCTACTGCCGGTAATCGAAACGCTCGACCCCTCCGCGATGGCGAAATCGAGCCCGCGCAGAATATGCAACGTTTCCCCCGCCTGCCTGTAGTCCTTAACGAGCCCCCGCACCCTGACAATCATATTTTCAGTTTCCACGCTTACTCCTAACTCTTAATCGATCATCTACCATAAGGGGGAAAAAGTCTCCCCGTCCCCCAAACCCGCGCCCTGTCCGCCGCCTCCGGCGGCTCATCACCTATTGCTCTAAATCATTACCAGGTAACGATTTAAGTCGGGATGGGGTCAGACCCCGGCAGATCGGTAAGTTCCGTGTTAGCCGCCGACCCCCCGTCTTACACCCTCATTCCTCATTAGCCGCCGCAGGCGGCTCATTGCTCATTTCTGAGGGCTTCCGCCGGTTTGATGGCGGAAACCTTTCCGGAGGCCAGCCAGGCGGCAAGGGACGCGGACAGAAACCCGAAAAGGAATATCAACACGACCTCGCCCGGTATTATCCGGGACGGGATTTCCTTTATGTAGAAGACGGTCGGCGAAAATACCGAAAAAGCGCCCTCGTGCCTCCCCCCGCCCGCCAGCGCCGCCAAGCCCAGCACGAAGTTTACCGCCGCCTCGATCAGCGTAAAGAACTGCCTTATGTGCGTCGCTATCAGCAGCGCCGGTATCATCCCGCCAAGCGCCCCCGCCAGCCCTATCATCACGCCGTTGAGGGCGAACACGCACCTCATATCAAGCTCGCTCGCGCCGACGGAACGGAGGATGCCGATCTCGTCCCTTTTTTCCAGCACGATCCTGCGCTGTCCCTGGAAAATATTCAGAGCGACGACGACAAATATCAGGCCGACCAGAACGAACATCATCAGCTTTTCGGTACGAAGCGCCCCGAAGAACGCCTTGTTGTAGTCGCGCCATGTTGAAACCTGCAGCCCTCCCGGTGTACCGACACCGACGCCGGAGGCGAGGCATTCCTCCGAGATGAGGCGCTTTATCCGCCCCAGCGCCTCGTCCAGCTTCCAGCGGTTCGAAAGCTTGATGCCGACAGTAAACGTCGCGGCGTCCGCGTACTTTGTCGCGGCGTCTATGTTCACGAAGGCCCAGCCCGTGTCGTACTCGTAAAAGCCGGTTCTGAACAGGCCCGCCACGGTAAACAGCGTCCCGCCGCCCTCCCCTTCCACGCCGGGCAGGATGTTCGCTATAGAAATGAACTCGACGCGGTCACCGACACGGATGCCGGCGCGGACGGCGGCTTCCGTCCCCAGCAGGATCGTCCTCTCACCCGCTATATCCGCTTCGCCCCGCTCGATCTCGATCTTCCCCGCCAGACCCCTGTCCCTCGAAAGGAAGTCCGCCGGCAGCGCCCGCAGGACGGCGAGTTCAGGCCGCCCCGTTCTCCCCTCCACGCTGCGCTTCAGCATCCCCTTGACCTCCCGGAACGGGGAGGCTGACAGGACGCCTTCCAGCTTCTCCAGCCGTTCCAGCACGTCCGTCCTGCCGGCGGGAAACCTGTCTATCCTGATATGGTAGGACGACACCTCAAGGATCGTTTCGATGAAGCCGAGTTGGAAGCCGTTTATCACCGCTATTATCACGGTCAGCGCGAGGACGCCCGTCGCTATCCCCAGAACCGGCAGCACGGACGAGGCGGACGAGCGCCCACCTTTCCTCCTTATATACCTGGAGGCGACGAAGCCTATCCAGGCCGGCCACCCGCTGCTTTCCGCGTTTTTCTTCATTATACCGTCAGCCATTATCCATTTCCCGTTCTTTGCTTGCGGCGGCGCTTTGCGGGGCAGCATGAGGGCGGGGACCGTCGAAAGCAGCGTTAAAGCCCTGCCCGTCTTCGCTGCCGCCGGTGCGCCTTTCGGCAGGTAGAACTGAAGCCGCGCCGCCTATATGCTGCAATATGGGCGTCACTATAGTGCCTCCCATCGCCGCTGCGATTATGCCGGCCATCATCACCAGGCTGATCAGACCGGGAACTACGGCGTCTTCCTGTCGCTTCCAAATACCGCTGCTTTTCATAATTAGGCATACTATATCGTTTTCTCCGCCTTTGTCAAACCCGCACGTTACCTAACAGGAATTCAAAGTATCAAAATTTCGTGCCAAAATGAATGCATGGGCGGGGAATTATTCAAGAAATTGATGGGAAATTTTGGACGGATGTGCGGGCGGATGCCGGACAAGCGGCGGCACGGGCATAATGAACGTTAGCAGATGGCCGATTTCGTGAAAAGCGCCTTCGGGGTGTTTTTCTTTCAGCACAGGTCAATGCCGGATTACCAGCGGAGGATGAAGGAGCGGCGGGGACGGAGCAATCCGGAGACGGTATTGGGGGTTACGGCGCTGCCATCGGATACCCGGATACGGGAACAACCGTACCGGATACCGCCTGAGCGGTTCAGCGGGATATTCACATCGACACTGGAAATCGCCGAGTAAGCGGGGCTGGTGGACGAGTACCGGGTCATGCCAATGTGCTTAAGAACCACGGATACAACCTGGAAACACAGCTTTGGGCATGGCCAGAACCATGCGGTGAAAACTTTTGCCTGTTGAACCTGTTGGCGTTTCTGTTTCACACGGTATTGTTCCCGGGGGATGAACAGTACCGGGAAGTGCGGAACCGGGCGGGCCGGCGGGACAATTTCTATGGTGCATTGAGGTACACCTTTTGCCGTTTTCCGCATGAAGACTGGCAGGCTTTTATACTGTTTGTCTGGGGAGATGAGCCCAATGGGTGATAATTTGAATTCCTGGCCTGACCGGGGTTACGTTGATTATAAATCCTTATATAACGCGAGTTCGATGGAAGAAGAAACCCCTGCCCGGACATGATATAACGGGATAAACACGCAACTCATTATACAGGAAACGGGAGGGGTTTCTTATGGATAACGACAGTATAACCCGGATTTTTTGCGATGCCGATGACTTTTGTACCAGGCTTGAGCGCTATTGCAAGGCCCGTTTGCTGCCGCCGTCCGGTACGGGCGGGCGCTGGTTTCCCCGGAGCCGCCTGACACCCAGCGAGGTTATGACTATCGTGATATTGTTTCACCTCGGCGGATATTTCCCCCGTCCGGTAAGTTACAACCGGTTTGTGGAACTGATGGGTTGCGGCGCCCTGCCCCCGGCGCTTTATACCCGGATCTTTCGGCGGGAGAAGCCGGCGGGCACCGGCTTTATTCGCAAAGTCTGGTTTAATACCGCGCCGAAACTTAGGTTCGCGCTTGCCGCGCGGAGGCTCATTATTAACCGATAAACCGGCGGTTTTTAAGCCCGCGAACGATGACAAGGTTGTTATTTTCGTCCGGTTTTGACATAAGCATACAATCTACCGATAAGCCGCCCGCGTATTTGGAATTCTTAAAACAGGGTTTGAACCGCGTTATATCCGTGAACGCCGTATCTTCAATCATATAAAAACCCCGGTACTTCAAACGTGAAAACGGATTTTCAAAAAGACAAACCGCGGCGCCAGCGGTACGCGGGCCGTCATCTATCATAATATCAAAGCGATCGGGATGTTCCGGAGCAAGGGACGCGAAGAATTCGCCCGCCGCAAGCGCGGACGTCCGATCGATGAAACCGGTATGTATTCTTTCGTCTTCAAAAAGAACGCTTTTACCAATACCGGCTCCCGCAATGAACGCCCGCGGGAAACAACCGCGCCATACCCCCAAAGACGCGCCCGGCTGCCCGTTTACCCCCGTGTCCGGGCTGTTTGCCCCCGGCCCGCGTTCAAAAACGGCGCTTACGCCGCCGCGAACACGTTAAAAAAGGCGCCCGTAAACCGGAGTATACGCGCGCGCCGCCCGTGAGTAACGCGCACCCCCAACGGGCCTTT
>JAISLM010000043.1 GCA_031290855.1 Spirochaetaceae bacterium | reverse complement strand
TTTTCTGCCATCTTTCCGCGACGTTGTAAAGCGGCAGGCACAAGACGCTCACCGCGCAGCTTACCGCTATTATCGAAATACCTGTTTCTTTGAATACTTTCTGCGTAAACACAAATACTATTTCAATTATCTGAACAATCGGGTAAATAATAATGTTATAAAGAATGTTCACTTTTCCACCTTTTCCCAGTTATCAGGGTCAAAAATATTGTCATGGACATAGTAATCTTTTTTAGGATCAAGACGTATAGTATTATGCAAAAAAATACTTCCTGCAATATTAATATACAAAGGTTTTTGTTTTGCGGACATATTAACCGCGTTTCCGGTGTACGGGTTTTTGGGATTACTGATAAGATCTTGCATCGTAAGCGATGGAACATCCGCATTGGACATGAATGTATTGTCGGTTCTGAAAGAATGGGTGGAATTAAAATCTTTAACCATTAACAGCGGATTAAATTGTTCCACATTAAGAGGAAGTCCTATTTTTTTAACAAAATTTACTTCTGGCCCATGGTCGGATACAATGATTATACGTGTATTATCGTATATATTATTTTTTTTCATATAATCGAACCATTCGGAAAGCCGTTTTATAGATGCGGCATTTATATGATATGCTGACTCTTTTTTAAATGGACTACTGCCATAATTAGTTACGGAAGAAACCAGTCTATAATCCGGAGCCTGCAAAAAAGAAGTTTCATGCGTAGTATTATTAACAAAAAACAACGCCGTATTTTCACTTTTTGGGTTAAAGTCAGTGAGCCTCGGCAAATAATCAAGAACCGCGTAACCATTCAGTGTTTTTATTAAACGACTATTTTCTATCGTACTGCACCAGCTCCCTTTGAGATATATACCTTCGCGTAAAAAATAAGGAGCCCCACGTAGCAGACTGTACCATGAAATGCTTCGTCTTAGCGTATCGCTTACAGAGGGCAGGCTAAGCCCATGTTCTTTTAGCCATACATCCGTGTATACGGAATCGGTAATATATGCTCTAGTATTCTGGATACCGTCATATATGCTCATATCCGGCGGATCTGTATAGTTTGCATACGGAGAATCGGTTGCCGTAACCGAGTAACCCGCGTCTGAAAACAGTACAGGCATCATCAAAAGAGCCTCGTTGTGCTTTTGTTTAACAGGTACATTTGGACGATCGTTCATCGCTGTAGGAGTGGCATCGTAACCGCCAAAGATGGGCGGTGCGCCGATTCGTGTATATCCGTTAAAAGATACGGTATTGGGATAATAGGTAAAACCGCTGTATTTATCGTTAAGTTCGGGACTCTCGTCAAAAATATACGGAATAAAAACGCTTATTGCCCGGTCTAACATTATCACAACAACATTTTTTCCGGTTTTGGACAGATTAAATATCGGACTTAGCTCTTTAACAGTTTTATTTTCAGGTTTATAATAAAGAGCTATTCTTTTATACGACTGTTGTATTTTTGATATATTTACAATCGATAAAACCGTAAGCGCTGAAAAACATATCACAAAGGTATATATTACTGTTTTTATCATATTTTTATACAGTAAAAATAAAAATATAAGAGTAAAAGAATTTAAAACCAGAAGATTGATAATGATGCTATGCGAACCATGTCCGACACTTTCGGAAAATTCAAGCGTAACTGAAATAAGTCCGTAATTACCCGGAAACAAAAAAACATTTATGATTGAAAATATGGCCGCCGCCATGAAAACCAAAGATAATATTTTTTTTGTTTTTGCGGAAAAAAGCACATATAGGCATAACGGCCAAAAAATAAAGCTACCCGTAGCCTGCGAAGCTGTATTAAACAGAAAAAAGAGCGGATTTTTATATGTTCCGATAAATGAAAAATCCGCCGGTGAAGCAGAAATCAGCAAAGACGGCGTAACCATACCTAGAAGCGCCCAAATGCACAGGCATGAAATCATAAAAATATGCGTTGCCGCCTTTTCACTTAGTACAATATATTCCCGTTTTGAAATATATTTTTTAATTACACGCCATATCCAGATAACCAATATGGTAATGCACATCAGCACGGCAATGATTATTCTAAGATTTACATTGCCACGGTGAATAAATAATATATAAAACGATGATAAAACCAATAGTATAGAAATAAACATATTCAGGAATATGTATTTACGATGAAAACTAAAGACATTATAGCAGTTCTTTCCCAGCGAAAAAAAATTGTTCAGTGTCCAGTACAGCACGAGTCCGGACGGGGAATTGTACAGCAGGACAAGAAAAACGGCCGCCATGCCGTACAATTGCGCCTTGTCCCTCGCCGGAAAACCCCTTGTATAAACCGCGCCGGACACTATATTTATAAGAGTCATCAGAATTGGAAGCAGGTTGACGCTCACGGCCCCGATTTTAAGAAGGGCGTCCGGAGCGCCCATATCGCCGATAAACAGAAAACGCGATCCTTTCAGCGCTTCCAGGTGCGAAAGGTACGAATAAGCCGCGATAAAAAACGGTATCTGTATCAACAGGCTGAACGTGTTCCGCATAGCGTAAACCGGGTGGTAGTGATTCTGCCGGTAGTAAGCCGAGAGGATCATGTACTGTTCGTCCCCTTTGAATACTGCCCTGATCTTGTCCGCTTTGGGTTTTAGCTTTTTTTGCGTACCCCGTTCAAGCCGCTGCCATTTTTCCGCGACACTGTATAGCGGCAGGCACAAAACGCTCACTGCGGCGCTTACTGATATTATAGATATACCGGTCTCTTTAAACACTTTCTGCGTGAACACAAAGACAAATTCGATTATCTGAACCAAAGGGTATATGATAATGTTATAAAGAATATCCACCAACTACGCCTTATCTAAAGAATTTCTTTATGATACGCTATTTTAAATAATATGAAAAGTGCGACACCTATCTCTGTAAAGCGCTTTGCCTGCGTGATAATCAGCGCCGGGCTTGCGGCTTTTAACATAAACACGTTTATACACGCTGGCGGCCTGATACCCGGCGGTTTCAGCGGCATCGCGCTTCTGGCGCAGCAAAGCGCTCAAAAGTTTGCCGGGATAAACCTTCCCTTCGGAGTGATGCTTATCATACTGAATGTTATACCGGCGATTATAAGTTTTCGCTCCATAGGAAAGTGGTTCAGCATCCTTTCGTGCCTGAACATCGTGCTTTGCGGCCTCCTGTCCGACTGGATACCCCCTATTTTTACTAATTTTCTGCAGTTGCAGGACAACCTTTTAAACGCCGTTTTCGGCGGCCTTTTAAACGCCGTCGCCATCAACCTGTGCCTCAACGTCGACGCGACCGCAGGCGGCACGGACTTTATCGCAATATACTTTTCGGAAAAGCAGGGCAAGGACGTATGGTACCAGATCCTCGCCGGCAACTGTGTCATCCTTACGCTCGCCGCTTTCCTGTTCACGCCGGAAAAAGCGCTGTACTCGATCATCTTTCAGTACACCACGACGACAGCCCTCGTCAGCCTGTATCGGGGCTACCAGCAAAAAACCCTGCTGATCATAACCGGCAAACCGGAAGAAGTTTACACGATAATCCGGGACATGACGCACCACGACGCCACGTCCTTTACCGGCATAGGCCGCTACCTGAAGACGGAACGTGTCATGCTTTACTCGGTGGTTTCTGCCAACGAGGTTACCCCGCTGATTGTGGCGATAAAGGAAATTGATCCTAAAGCGTTCATCAACACGATACGCACGGAACAGCTTACCGGTACTTTTTACCGAAGACCGAAAAATTAAAAGCGCGGGCCGGATTCGCTGCCGTCCTTCCGGTGCGTTCCGCGCTCAGGCGGGGCGCCCTATCCACGCAGTACGGCGTAAAAATGCAGACTGCCGTCTTTTTCCCACCAATACCAGCGGTTATCGGACGTCTTAATGACGGTAACAAGGTATTTGCCTGAATTCCATGTCCTGGGCAAATTTATATACGCGGCTTCCAAATCGCGATCGTTTGGATCGGCAACAATTATTTGTTTTTCCCGACTCCAGCCTCCGCGACCCAGACCGCTTTTAATGTTTACCGCTCTTGACTCGAGTACTACGCCTGTTTTTTTTCCCGGAATCGCTATCGCGGGCGCTTTTTCCTGCGCCGATTTACTCGAATTCTTTTCGATCCTGAACCGGAATTCTTTGTAAACCGTCTCGCTTTCCGTATGGGCAAATACTACCGGGACAATGAACAGTACAATCAACAGTACCGAACGTGTCTTCGGTATTCCCATTCCGCAGTCTTTATGAATGCTTCGCATAATGCCTCCAAATTTGTCTTTCTATCAAAGACCGCCACCCTTTAGCAGCTTTCCCCGCTGTCCGGTCAATTCAACGTAGGCCAGTTCCGCGAGTCCAAATCCGGCGTTCCGGGTGAAATCTTTCGCGTATTCATCATACAATATATCTTCATACATATCACCTGCAAAACCGCCGGCGGTGAGGCCGGACTTTTCGACAGTCTTCCGCATGCCGTTTATCAGTGTTTTAATCAGAAAAACCTCCAACGCTTCGCACTGTTCATACAGCTTGTCACCTTTGTCGATAAGGGCTTTTTTCACGGGCGTCCGCGCCGCCGCGCTTTCCTTTACATCCGCCAAAGGCGCGTCCGCTTTCAGGAATTCCGAAAAAAGCGCGCCGCCGCCCGCCCGACCGAGCGCGGCGTCCCTTATACCCGCGACGGAATCGAGGGAATACCTGCCGTTCTCAAGCTGAAAAGCGGCCGCGCCCGCAATATCCATACCCGCAGCCTACCGCTTCAGCGCCGTCGCCGTTCCCAGCATACTGTCGCTCGTCTGAATTGTCCTGGAATTGAATTCGTAGGCGCGCTGGGCCACTATCAGATCGACCATCTCGCGTACTACCGAAACGTTCGACATCTCAAGGAACTTGTGTATCGTCTGCCCCATGCCCTCAAAGCCCGGCCTGCCGGGTATCGCCTCGCCCGAAGCCTGCGTTACCTTGAAAAGATTTTCTCCGACGGCGGTAAGACCCACCGGGTTCGGGAAGCGGTACAACTCTATCTGTCCCGCGCTCACCGGATCGTCCTGATTGGGAACCTTAACGGTGACAAGACCGGTTTTCGTAACGTTGATCGTCTGAGGCAGAAAGTTTTCAGGCATGATTATGTCGGGAAGCACCCAGTACCCGTTACTGGTAACGAGCCGTCCGTCGCTGTCCACCTTGAACGCCCCGTCCCGCGTATAGGCGGAAGTGCCGTCGTACATCTGAATCTGGAAAAAGCCCTCGCCCTGTATCGCCAAATCGTAAACATTCTCCGTATTTTGCAGCGCCCCCTGGGTAAACATCCTCTGGGTGGCCGCCGCCTTTACACCGTGCCCCATCTGTATCCCGACGGGCGTCACCGTATCCTCCGTAGCGGGCGTGCCGGCAATCCTCAAAGTCTGATAGAGCAAATCCTCAAAATCGGCCCTGACCTTCTTAAACCCCGATGTGTTGACATTGGCCAAATTGTTGGAAATCGTGTCAATATTTGTTTGCTGCCCGATCATGCCGGACGCGCCAGTCCATAAACTGCGAACCATTTCGCCTCCTCATAGATTAATTATCGGTTTTTCCCGCCGCCTCTTTACCCGTCCGCCATTGACCTGCCAGCCCCCTTCCCGAAGCCCGCCCGCACGGAAGCCTCGACATCCCTCATACATCGTTCTTCGTCTACCGTCACTCATTTTAATTACTCATCATGAGGCTTTCCCAAAACTTCAGTTTTGGGAGACAAGCTTTGCTTGTCCGACTAACTTAGATTTATATGAAAAGCGGGCCTTAATCCGATTAGACCGCTTTTCGGAAGACCGTGCGCCGCTTTGACTTAACGGTCCGGGGGCTGCGTCTTGCCGGCGACCGGCCGGCCTTTTACAT
The DNA here is from genome assembly GCA_031290855.1 of Spirochaetaceae bacterium. Classification (GTDB taxonomy): domain Bacteria; phylum Spirochaetota; class Spirochaetia; order Treponematales; family Breznakiellaceae; genus JAIRMY01. The sequence continues at coordinate 15,098 of JAISLM010000043.1, read as the reverse complement.
CAAGCCCGCGGAAGCGTTTAAGCTGCCTGGGGTAATGCAGTGGCTTAAGCGGACCTTTGCCCGGAGGTACAACCGGTACCGGTCGCGGATCCTGGAAGGGGAGCCGCCGGACGGCGGGGAGGCGGAGGACGACACTCGACCCGTGGGGTCAGACCCCGCTGCGGGAAACGGGCGGCCGGGGCCGCGTTTTCCCGCTTATACCCCCCTTTCCTTAGCTACTGCGCCCGTGCGGGTAAGCGGCATAATCCGCCCGGAGAACCGCGCAGCAGCCGCCATTTCTTTCCCATAAACAAGGTCGTCCCCGCCACGAATGGCGGGGACGACACCAATTTTGTTGGCGTCTATTATTTCCATGCTCAAAGGGCGACAGTTACCACTGCGTTACCCGCGCTCTTGCCCTCTGTGTTTATACTGTTGCAAATACCGGGCCTCAGGTTTGCACACTCACTGTTATTTTTTTGTGAGCGTGAAATCTTCAAAAGTCAAACCGTTGTCTACAATTTTCAGCATATCAAGACCATAGTCAGATGTTATCACAATGGTGTCAGCGGAGGTAAATTTATAAGTCCCTGATACTTTCATGTGCAATTCAGCGGTTGCTTTACCATCGGACAGGAAATTTAGCTCTATTGGAAGGTCTGTACGGTTTCTCCACCTTGAATTTGCAACAGTACTACGATCGCTGTTTTCAGACAAGCGCTTAAACAAAGTAAATTCGTTTGTTCCATATCTCCCAACCTGAAGCATTGTTTCCGCAAATTGCATCTTTGCCCCTTCCCATTTCAGGATTGTAAGCGCGCCGTTCTTACCCGATTTATCAACATCGATATATGAACCGGCAATCGGCTCCACATCCATCGTAATCTCCGCATTCTTCGCACTGGTAAAAGAAATGAATACCGTCATGCCGTCTTCATCCGGTCCGTATGACCAGCTTGTACCGGATACCGTGTTCTGAAATTTCGGCACGCTCGCGCATCCGGCAAAAAATAAAACCAAAAGCAGGATCATTCCCGCACATACAAATGTATTTCTTTTCATCTTTATCCTCCAAAAATATACCGGCTACTTTGTTTTAGCCAGTTGACCGATTAAACTTTCGGTGTTTACTTCTCCTGCCGCATACAACTGCATATAGCTACCCAGACTTGAGGGCTGAACCATGAGCATTGGCGTTGCGGTTTTTCCCCGGGCGACAATTTTTCCATTGCTGTCAAATACGCACACTTCGGTTTTAATTTGCGTGCCAATCGCCATGCTTCGACCGCCGCCGGTACCATGAACAACCTGCGTAACTATTCCCACTGCGTACCTGGCCTGGTTTTCCGCGCATAATTTTGAAATAGCGCTTTTCACTGCGGCATTTGCCCCGCTAAAATAGCTTAGCTTTATTTTCTTTTCAAAGGGATACGGAACCGTTTCCGCATCACCGCCGAATTGTCTCCTGTAGGCGGAAGAAAAATTTTCGGCAAACTGATCTATCCACGCCGCCTGTAATGCAGGTAATTCTTCGGCAATGGTTTTGTCCCCTATTTTGAAGTCGCCTATTGCCGCGGCACCATAAATCGGATAACTGAAAAGACCGCCTTCCAAAATATGTACAAAAGCCTGTCCCCAATATGCTCCCATTGACGGGTTCTTCCGCTGCGCGGCGCCCGCAAAAACAATTACTTTTTCATTTTGCAGGACGCCCGGTCCGGCTTTTTTTGTGGCCTTGACTACACCGGTTGTAGTGCCGCACGATGCCAGGATTAAAAGCACCGTTCCCAAAAACAAAAATCTCTTCATTTTTACCCTCCTGTGGTAAAAACCTAAAACACTTATGCTGTGCCCTTTACCGCGCAAGCGGCAAGCGAACATTCAGCTATGCTTATCCGCATAAGCGGATTACATACTTATGGAATGAATGTCAAAAGCCTGCGTCTTTTGACACCGCCTGGCCCCTTTCAGAGGATACGTACATTTACCAGCGGCTTCCATGGTCCCTTTTTTCCCTAGTTCTCTATCCGCACGGCAAAATACGCCGTCTTGCCGCTGCCCCCAAAATCGAACCCGCTTACGTCTTTTTTTCCGTTTGGTGTAGAAAGATTTGCGTAAATCTTCGGAGTTTGCGGGGGACGTTTCTCCGGGGGCAGCCGGGGTGTGCCATATCCGGCAGTCCTTGTTTGCCGGATCGTTGGGGGTTTCCGGTAACGTAGACAATCTTGACGCCGGGTTCGTGGCGCCCGATAAGGTGGGTCTCCACCGTTACCTGAGCAGCTGGGGCGCCGCGTGGGCCCGGCGTGGTGTCGCGGGGTTTGAGGCCCAGGGCGGTATCCGCCGCCTTTATGAGGGCGTCAAGTTCCGTCAAGACGGCGGGAGGTATGCCACAAGCCAGGGCATTTGTCCCGGCGGCGCTCTTCCAGTCCTTAGCCATTGCCAGTTGGCCGTCCCGGGTGGCAGGGAACAGGTCTTTTGCTGCTGCCATGCTGCTACTCCTTATCTTATATAGATATGAATTGGGGGCTTTTTGATCTCTGAAAACAGCGGATATGCACCCTGTTTGCTTGCTCGGGTACCCTAATGAGTAGATTGGGAACCCTGTTGAACTGATAGGATTCCCCTTTGAAGTGTTTTTATTCTTGTACGGGGAAATTTGGCTTGTTTGTGGAAAAAATTGAAAAAAATATCGAGGAATACGGGTGGTGTTTAGTAGATTTTTTTTGCGCTTATGTGTATAATGTGAGCCGTGAGCCGTGAGCCGTGAGCCGTGAGCCGTGAGCCGTGAGCCGTGAGCCGTGAGCCGTGAGCCGTGAGCCGTGAGCCGTGAGCCGTGTTTTTGTCTTTATGCCCGAGTGTTGTCAAGAACATATAAATAGTTTATCACCTTTGGAAAATTTGTGCAAGTCCTTTTCCCGGTAACGCCAGGGCCAGCGCATATAAAAAACCCGGGAAAGGAGCTATGCTTCAGGCTGTTACAAAACTGAAGTTTTGGAACAGCCTCCCGGGTATCTCATATTGTCTTAGTGTGAACAGGCCCTAGGGCGCTTATCTTATTGTGCAGAGCGCCCCTTCGCTGCGGCCAAAGATCTCGCTTTCGTACATACACTCTGCCTGCGCGGGGGGGACGGGGTACACGCCGCGCCGGGCCGCCCGGAACAGGAAGCGCACGGTCGTCTCACCCGTTTCGAAGCTGTCCCAGAAATACTGAATCTCATTGTCAAAGACAGCCTGGCTGCTCACGGCACGGGCGCGGTAATAGGCCGGCGGGGTTTCGTCTTCGCCCGCCGTGTCTTGCACGGCGGAGCTTGTCGTAACGAAAGCGCTATTCAATATTTCTGTTCCGCTTGGTACTGGGACGCGGAGGGCAACGAAAGTCCTGTCGCGGCTGCTGGAGACCCGTACCTCGGCACGGTAGAGCTTTCCGCTTTCAAGCTGGTTTTCTTTTACCGGCTCACCGCTCTCGTAGTCGTAGACTGTCTGAAACACACCTATCCCCTCGTCACGGCGTCCCTGCATCTCCGCCGGTAGGGCGTAGCTCAGGGCCGCCGTCCAGTAGAGGCTGCCCGTGCCACGACGGCTTATCTTAAACGGGAGTGTCGTGTCGCGGGGTAATGCGGCAAGCGGGAAGTCCCTGAAGGGGAATGTCTTCGTTAAGGCTTTTGTACCGGGTCCGTTGAAACTCGCGCCCGCGAGGGTTCTCCCGTCAAGCGTTACCGCACCCGTGACGTTTGTTTTGTCAAGGTTTTCCGTCTGTATCAGACGGGCGACGGCGGCAAGTACGCGCACGGTAACGGCGGTGTTGTCCCAGCAGCCGTCCGCCCGCTTGTTCGACAGCAGAGTATTGAGGAGGCGGGTGTTGATCGCGTCCCCTGGATACTGGCCGGCGAAGAATTGCAGGGTGAGGGCGAGTTGTTCTGTTCTGCCGCCGTAGTATGTGCCCGGATCGACGCCCCCGCCTCCCGACAGGTCAACACCCCGTGCGGAAGGGCGCAGGAGGTTACGGAGAGTCCGCGCCAGATCGAAGGCGGTGTCGCCGCGCGACATCGCTTGCGCCGTCATGCCGGCAAAGGCCAGCACTGCGGGATTGTCCCTGTTCGCGGCGGCGAGGGCCGACACGCGGGAGGCGTCGACCGGTTTCTTCAGCAGGGAAAAAACGTACAGCATATACGCCTGTAAGTACACGTTCCGCATATAGGCCGGATCGGTTTGAACGGCTTCGGCCTCGCTCCCGCGGCGATTGTTCTCGCGGTACAGTTTTTGGTACTCGTCGTAAAGGTAAGCGTACAGCTTGTCCTTGCTGAGTGCGGAGGGAAGGGGGATGCTCTTTTCTTCCGCCAGCGCCAGGGTATGCGCGATACGGAGCGACACGTAGGGATCGGATGCCAGGCCGGAGGGCCAGTAGGGGAAGCCGCCGTCCGGTCGCTGGGTCTTTGCCCATGCCGCGATCTCTTTTTGCGCCGCCTTGCGGGGGTTGGAAACCTCGCCCGCCAAATTAAGCGCATCGATGTATTCCCCGAATATTACAAGCGGAAGCACGGCGGCGCTCCGCTGTTCCATACAGCCGTAAGGGTAGTGAAAGAGGTAGCCCGCCGCCGATTCCAGGAGACTTAGGCGAGCCGCGTCCAGGGTTACCGCAAGGCTGCCCTCCCCATCGTCCGCGAAGGCGGGGATCACCAGTGCTTCCGTTTTGTCCCTGTCGCCGTCAGCAAGGGTTCCCATAGTTACGACAGTTTCCGTTATGTAAGGCTTTTCGATAACTATGCCCTGAACAAGCCGCTCGTCGAGAACGTCGGACTTTACCGTGTATACGAGGTTCACCTCACCCTGTTTTTCCGCTGCCACGTCGAAGTATACAAGCGCGTTCCCGCCCGCCTTCACGGTTACCGTGCGTTCCGCCTGCCCGTCAACGAAGGCCGCACCCGCCTGTTTTAAAAGGCCGCCGTCGTACCCGGCGCTGGGCTCTTCTATGCCGATAGAGACGCTCACCTTGTGCGGCGTCGAATCGAGGTTCGTGATGAGGACGCCCGCCTCCGCCGTGTCCCGCTCGCGGAGGCGGCGCGGCTGTACCTGCTGTACGTTTACGACGTTTCTCGCCGCGATCTCCGTTTCCTTTAACGAAAACAGGTCTCCGCGCACCCCGAACACCGTTATCCTGTACGTTGTCAGCGTGTCGGGCAGGGTGAACGTGCATTTTACCTTCCCGTTTTCGTCTGTGAGGAGAAAGGGATCGAAGACGGCGGTCGGGTTGAAGTCCGCCCGTTCCTCGATCTTGTTCCCGCCGGAGTCTCCGCCGTACAGGTTCTTTACGCTGTAGGTTACCGGGTCGATAAGCAGTGCCCGCGAATCGCCGCCGCTTACGCCGAGCGGAAAATATGTTTCGTTATAGAAGTAAGAGACGGGGTCTGGAACGCGGTAACCGGTCAGGTCGAGTACGCCCCGGTCAACCGCCATAAGGGAAAGTTCCGCGCCCGGAAGCGGGACGCCGTCCCGCTCGGCGGTCAAGGTCAGCGTGACCTCCTCGCCCGGACGGAAGACTTTTTTGCCACCGTCAACTTTCACGGAAAAGGCGCGGGAGCGCGGGTTTACAAAAAGTTTCGCGACGCCGTAGTAACCCTTGGGTTTGTCCAAATCCGGCGTTCCGTATTCGTGGACGGGAGGGCCCCGGCGCGTGGAGTAGGACGAAACGGACAGGTAGACCACCGGCGTAAAGTTACGCGCCACAGGCACACTTATCACAGAGACGGCCTCGTCAAACACGCGGACTTCCTCGGTGAAAATCCCTTCCCGCTCAACGGTGATCAGGTAACGCCCGGCGGGTAGCGGGCTTTGCAGCAGCACCTCCGCCGTATCCCCCGGATTGTACACCGCCCGATCGGGGACAAGGTTTATCTCGTTTGAGTCATTTCTGTTCCAGTACGAGAAATTCGTGCCCGTTACATAGAACGTATACTCGGTTAGCGCCTTACGCCCCTCACGGTCAAAGCCGTAAAGCCGCAGGATATAAAAACCTGACTTTGAAGGCTTAACCTTCACACTGCCGGAAACCTTTAACTCCAGCTTCTTTGCGCCGTCAATTACTTCCGTCCGCTCGTAGTTGTCGTAAACATAGTTGTTTACGCCGCGCTGCTGGACGCGTGTCCATTCTTCGCGGATAAGTTCCACGCTGATAAGCCCTGCCTCGCCGCCGTTGCTCAAGAATCGCGAATCGTCCGTAAGTTTCTTGCCGGAAGTGTTTACAGTTATGTAGTTGAAAGAAAGTTCCTCCCCCGCCTTTGCGAAACCATGTGCGGCGGGGCGCTCAATTCCAATGTAAAACAGCGTGGGGTGGACGGTTACGGTGCGCGACGCCGATATTTGCTGGTTGCTGACATCGGTAACCGTGGCCTCTACGGAATAGGTGTAAGCCGCGCCCGGAACGGAATCCGTAGATGTTTTTTGCGTAAGGACGGCCTTTCCGTCCGCCGACAGCACACCGGCGGAAGAAGATACGGCGCGTTTCCCGTCGTAAACATTGCGCGGCCCGAACACGAAGGCTTTCGTTTCCGCCGTATCGGGATAAAAACCGTCCAGGCGCCGGAACCACGAAGCGTACCACTTGGCGCCTCCAAGGTTTCCGCCTGACAGGTAAGAGGCTTCCAGAGTCAGGTTTATTTCATCACCCGATACTACGTCCAGGGCGGGCGCGGATACCGAGGCCTGAAACCTAAGGCGTTCAAAGTACGCTATCGTTACCGGAATGTCGGCGCACACCTCGCCGTCCTTTCTTTTGTACCGCAATCTGTACTGGCCCGGCGTCAATTCCTCGCCCAGCCTGATCCTGCCGTAGCAGCCGCCCGACTCGCTTGTTACGCCGTCCACAGACGCGACGGCCTCTCCGCGCCACCCGCCTTTTACAAGTTCCACAGTGTATTCGCCGCTGTAAATAGCGTAGATTCCGAGGACGAGCGACCTGTCAACACCCCTAAACGTCAGGGTTTCGCCCGGTTTGTATAAGCCGCGATCCGAAAACAGGAAGGTTACCGGGCGCACGGCTTCGGCGGTCACGGGCTCGACGGCGTTAACGCCGAAACGCCAGGCGTGATGCGAGTAGGGTTGGAAAACGGCACGGTCGCCGTCTTTTTCGGCAAACACGAAGGGGGTGCGCCTCCAGAAATCTTCCGTCATCTTCATGTTTCGGAGTGCGCCGGCCCGCGTCCCAAGAACCGCAAGCCCGTCCTTGCCGGTAAGAGCCTCGGCAAAACATTCCGCGCCTGAAATGTCTTCGGTGTCCTTGATCACGCCGGGGGCTACGAGCCTTACAACGGCCCCTTCAACAGGCTCTCCGGTAGAAAGGGAGCTTACCATCACGACGGTTTTGTTGAATGCATGGCGGACGGTAAGACCCAAATCCGTTACCTGCAAGCGAAGCGTGTTTTTTTCGGATACGGCCTTCTGCTTTCCGGTGGCCGGGTCAACGCCGCGCCGCAGAAGGTTTAGATCCGCGTTGAACGAGACGAAACCCCTGTAACCGGGATTCAGGTATGGGCGGAGATCGATTTCCTCCAAGTACCGGAAATTCTTATCGAAGCGTTCAAGATAAACGGTATCCGTCTTCACGGACGACGGACTCCACGGATTGTTTTTTTGTTCGAGGGTATAAAATGATTTTTCGGCTATATTCCTGTATTCAAACAAAAGGCGCGGTTCAAACTGGGCCTCAAGCATACTATCGCCCCAGTCCAAAAACACGGCGGAACCGACGGGAAGCGGCTCAGGCGGCATCGTAATTTCCGTTTCGTAGCGCTTTTCCAGATGTCTCCCGTAAACGTCCTCTATGCCCGTACCGGCTATTATCTTGAATTTTTCACCGAAACCAAGAGGCAAGTTGAAAATGCGGACTCTGCTCCCCTCCACTTCAACATGGTCTTCCGTAAGCGGCATATCCGGTTCCGTCCGAATAGCTCCGCCGGCCGTGCTTTCGTTGAGGCGGGCGGAAAATTCAATGTCGAACAGGTTAAAATACTTCCCCCAGGGAGGCAGGCGAGCGGCCTCGCTTACGACGAAGGGGCCGGGCGTCCTAAACGACAACACCTGGTCCGTCTCCGTCCCCAGGTTTCCGCCGCCGGAGCTGGCCCCCGCCTTAAGCGTGACCGTCACCCGCGTGGCGAACTCGACTTCGCCCGGCAACGAGGCGAGGACGCGGCGCTCGTCGATCTGCGTTAAATCAAAGTCCTTCTGCCCGCCTGCGTCCGAAGCTATCACGATATGGCTTTTTATGTCGGCGGCCTTTACCGGATAGTTGAATATAACGGTTATTTTTTTTGCGGCGGCCGGCGGAACGTCCTCGTCCGAAAAACGGAAGCCGCTTTCCTTTCTGAATTCGGCGCCCGGTTCGAGAGCCTTCATCGACAGCCGTTCCGTTTCAAAACTGAAGCGGGTCTCTCCCTCGATTCTGATGCCGTAAAGCGACTCGGCGCCGGGCGATACGGCGACCGTATAAGTCTGCTGGCTCTCACAGGGCCCGTCCCCCTCGAAGCTGAGGAATGACGTGCCGTACCAGCGGAAGACGCCTTTAAGCGGCGGTTCTATGCTGACAAACGGCGACGTGTCAGAGGCAGCGCCGAGAGCGGCGAGAGGGACCATGGGCTGCGAGAAAATCACGAATATCGAAGGACGGCGCAGCTCGGACGAAAGGAACTTTTGCGGCCCCCAGGCGACGACGGTGAGCGGCCCCGCATCCCGTGGCGGCGGAATTCGTCCGGCGGCCGCGGCCGCCGGACGCGCCGGCCCCTCAGTGTTGTACGCCGTCCTGTAATCGCTAAGTTTGCGGAGGCCGGGAATCACTTCCACAATGGAAGCGTCCCGCGTCGTGGCGGTCCGCGACGCCTCGTCAAGGGTTTCTGCCTCAGGCTCCGGTTCCGACTTTTCGCTACGGTAATCGAGGGTGAAGGCGAGCCGCGCCGCCTCGTCATTCGCGTAAGACGCGCCGCCCACCTTGTCCGCCGTGACAAGCATTTTTTCGGGAAGCGCCGCGAAGGGGGCTTCACCGTCTGCCGCTCTGTCCTTTTCACAGGCAAAAAAGGCGGTGCAGGGCAACAAGACGGCGGCGCACAGAGCTGCGCGGCATATTCTGATATGAAGGCCGGTCGGCAAAAAATTATTCAACGGTAAAGCAATAGTAACAAACACGCCAAAGGATAGACAAGCGCGGGCGGCCGCAATGTCAAGTGGACTTTACCCTGTTAGGTAGACATTGGAGCCTGTCCCAAAACTAACCGACTGTGCGCTAACGCGCACGGTTTTGGGACAGACTCTTGCAGTTTTTCAGGCATTCGGCCTTCCGTCTTTCATCCCTACAAACCTACGAATTTCAAGGTTGCCGGGCAAGCGAAGCTTGTCTCCCCAAAACTTCCGTTTTGGGAAAGCCTCATTATTGACGGCTTTTCCTGAGTTAGACACATGAACACCGGCTGCCTGGCCTCTCCTGCCGAATATTTACCGTCCAGGGTTTCCAACTCCAGTTTGACGGTTTTGAAAAACGATTCGGCTTAAGCAAAGGCCTGAACAATTCCGCCTCCGGCTCATGCTTTGGCGTATCTAAGTATGCTGGTTTGGGTTACATTTTCAAAATGAGGCATAGGGTCTTGTGGGTTACTTTTTCAATGAGGCAACGCGCAGCATTGACAGGGCATTCGGCGATTACCTATAATGGGGCCCATGACCGTATACGACGACGATTTTATTCGCAGTGGGCTCTGCTCCCCCGCATTATCCCTCCTTATCAGGTTAGGCAGGAGGTAAAACGTCAGGCACAAACCGGATAGCGGTTTGCGGTTACGGGGCGGCATTCCCGCAAACGAACTTAGAGGCTGTCTATGAATGATCCTTTGGTAAGCGTGGGCACGCTTTCTTACAACAGCGCCTCTTTCATACGCGAAACGATACGGTCGGTGCTTTCCCAGACTTACGGGAACTGGGAGTACGTTATTTGTGACGACTGCTCGACGGATGATACTGTCGGGATAATCAAATCATACGGCGATCCCAGGATAAAGGTCTTTATAAACGAAAAGAATCTGGGATATATCGAAAACGGAATACGGCTGCGCCGGTATTTGGGCGGCGCTTTCGTCAAGGTGCTGGATCACGACGACATTTTATACGCCGATTGCCTTAGGCGGCAGCTTGACGTCCTGTTGAGCAGGCCCGACGCGGGGATGGTGACCTGCGACGCCGACTTTGTAAACGCGGCGGGAAAGAAGTTGTACGTCAACAGGGTCCCGTTCAAAAACGATACGGCGAGCCGGAAGCAGGTGCTCGACCGTATGTTCCTTACCGCCCGCAATTCTTTTATCGACGGCAGCAGGGTGATGCTTCGCAGAGAGGCGCTTGACCGGGACTTCCCGCTGGCTGCCGGAGAAAAGCTTTATATAATCCGCGAGCCGCTCTGCGCGTACAGGGTGCTGCCGTCTTCCTTGCAGATCAGGATTTCGTGCATAAATGACTTCAGGAAGGGGTACAAAAGTTTGTACTTGAACAGGGAACTGGGCATATCGCGCCTTCAGTACATAAATGTTTGTATCGTAAATTTTATAAATTATTTTTTTAGGTCTTTGCTTAAGGTTTTATTTAATATATGGAAATAAAAAGAAGTTTGAAGAACATACTTGTTTCAGGCGGCGCGGGTTTTATCGGCGGTAATTTTATCCGCATGATGCTGGAGAGGCGCGCGGGTTTCCAGGGGCGGATCATTAACTTCGATGCCCTCACTTACGCGGGAAATGCCGCGTCTCTGGACGGCGTGGCCGGGAAATACGGCGGGCGCTACGTGTTTGAACACGCGGACATACGGGACAGAGCCGCCGTGGAACGTGTTTTTGCGGAGTACGACGTAGATACGGTCGTTCATTTTGCCGCCGAAACCCATGTCGACAGGTCTATAGTAAGACCGGACGACTTCGTAACGACAAACGTAATAGGTACTTTTACGCTGCTGGAAGCGGCGCGTCTGGCCTGGCGGAACGAAGACGGCTCTATGCGCGGCGACGCGCTGTTTCACCAGGTAAGCACGGACGAGGTTTACGGATCGCTGGGCGAGGAGGGCTGCTTTAGCGAGACGACGGCTTACGCGCCTTGCTCGCCGTACTCCGCGAGCAAGGCGGGCGCGGACCATCTTGTGGCGGCCTACCACCATACCTACGGGCTTCCCGTCACGCTTTCCGCCTGTTCAAACAACTACGGTCCCTACCAGTTCCCCGAAAAGCTGATCCCGCTGATGATCATGAATATGCTGGACGGTAAGGCCCTGCCCGTATACGGCGACGGAAAGAACGTCCGCGACTGGATCTTTGTCGAGGATCATAACAGGGCTGTCGCGCTTATTTTGGAGCGGGGCAGAACCGGAGAAAAGTATAATATAGGCGGAGAAAACGAATGGGAGAACCTTAAACTTCTGGATACGCTGATAAGAATAGCCGCGAACAAGACGGGCCGCGACGCAAAAGAAATTGAAAGGACGATCCGCTTTGTTCCGGACAGGCCGGGCCATGACAGGCGCTACGCGATAGACTGTTCCAAAATAAAGAGGGAACTTGGATGGCGGCAGTCGGTGTCGTTTGAGGAAGGCCTGGAAAAAACGATTGACTGGTACATCGAAAACAGGCATAACTATACCGCCGGCGGCGCGTGTAGTTCAAACGTGTGACGCGAAGGCCGCGTTGAAAAAGGATGATGGTTAAAAATGATTACGCTGGAGCGCGTCAGGCTGGTAAACTGGCATAATTTTGACGAGGTAACGATCAACATAGGTAACCGCTGCCTGATTTCCGGCGATAACGGATCGGGAAAATCCACAATTATAGACGCTATTCAGTACGCGATGGCCGCCGACTTGCGCAAAGCGCGTTTCAACGCGGCGGCGGGGGATCGCAAGGGTGGGCGCGATCTGCCGGGCTATGTACGCTGCAAGCTCGGCAGCGACACGACGGAATACCTGCGCGGCGATACGGCGGCCCACGTTATGCTGGAGTTTTCAAGCACAAAGCCCTCCGTCACGGAGGCTGCGGACGTAAAGGCCCCCGCCGGCTTTTCCGCCGGGGTCTGCGTGGAGGCTTACACGGACGGCAGGCTCTCCGAACATTTCTGGATAGGCGGCGATATTCCCGTAGACAGCGTTACGGTAAACGGAGGGAACGGCGACGGGGCGCCGCTTAACTTTCGTCAATTTAAGGACATTTTGGAGGCGCGGGGAGGCGGCGTCTACGAATCAAAGAAGATGTACCTGCGCGACTTCACGGCGCGGCTTGGCGTGTGGCGGCGCTTTGCGGACTACAACCCATACCTTGAGTCGTTCACCCGGTCGATAAGTTTCACGCCTCTCGTTTCCGTAGACAATTTTGTCTGCGACTATATTTTGGAGGATCGTCCGGTCGAGATCACTACGATGAAGGAGAACCTCGAAAGCTACAAAGAGGCGGAAAGGCAGGCCGAAGGCGCGGTGAAGCGGATAGAGTCTCTGCGAAAGATCACGGCGGCGGCGGCGGAATGGCGTCGGCTTGAAGGCCTGATCGTAAAACAGGAGTACCTGAAGCTAAAAATCGAACTGGCGCTCGCCCTGGAGAAACAGGCCGAGCTGAACCGGGAGCTCGCCCGCGCCGAAGAAAGCTACGCTTTTTTTAACCGCGAAGTTTCCGCCCGCGAAAAGCAGAAGTTTGACTTGTATGCCGAGCGGGAGGACATTATCGCCAGTCTGGCCGCTAACGACGCGCACAACCTTTACAGGCGGATCGAGGAACGGATAGGCCGCCTTAAGATAGAACTCCCGGAGGCGGAGGCCAAGAAGGAGAGCTATTCCCTGCGGCGCTCGCAGTGCGAGGCGCTTTTGGGACACGCCCTCAGCGGCGACACGGACGCCGATATAGCCGAGGCGGAAGCCGAAGAAAGCAGATTCCGGGCGCTGAAGGACGAGGCGGCGCGGCGGAAAGAGAAGGCCGCTTCGGAACTGCGTGATGTTTTGTCCGAGCTGAACGACCTGAAGAGGGGTAAGGTTCGCTACCCGGACTATACGGAGACCCTGCGCGAGAGGCTGCGGCAGGACGGCATTTCCGCGATTGTGCTTGCCGATGCCGTGGAAGTGATCGATCCCGTATGGACGGACGCGGTAGAAGGCTGGCTCAACACCCGCCGCTTCGCGCTGCTTGTGGAGCCGGAACTGTTTCAGCAGGCGCTTGAGGTTTACGACGGCCTGCCGCGCAGCGTGGCGGGCGCGTTGCTGCCTAACCTTGGGAAGATGCGCGGCGCGGCGGTCAAAAATAACAGCCTCGCGTCGCTTGTAAAAAGTTCTTCGGTATACGCCCGAATTTACGTAGACTTTGTGCTGGGCGATGTCGTGTGCGCGGACATACAGAACCTTCGGAAATTCAACATGGCGGTAACGAAGGAATGCATGACCTACCACGGCCACACGGCCTCCCGCATAAAGGAAGAAGTGTACGGACGCCGCTATCTGGGGCAGTCGGCGCGGCGGGAACGCGGCGCTTCCCTTGCCGCCGAAGCGGAACGGCTCCGGGGGGAGGCGGCAGAGGCCGGGGCGGGCGAGGCGGAAGCGTCCAGGGGGGAGGAACTTTTCCGCAGGGCGGTACGCGGCATTGCGGAATTGGCCTACCTGCTCCCGGCGCTAGAAGCCTGCCAGAGGATATCCGCCGCGCTTGCCGGCGCGGAGAAGGAACTTGCGGCCGTTGACAAAAGCGGCTTCCTGGAACTGGAAGAAAGGCAGGCGATGCTGACCTGCCAGATCAGTAAGGCGGAGACCGATCTAAAAGACTTAATCGAAAAGCAGGGACGCTGTGGCGCCAATATAGAGACGCTTAAGGGCGAAATCGAGGACACTACGCGGGCGCTGGACGAAAACGAGGACGCGATACGGGTCTTTTCCGAGAGTCACATCCTGGAGATGGAAGACTGCGAAAACTCCGCGAAGGAAAAGATTGCGGTGTCCGGCATAGCGGCCTTGTCCTCCAGTTACGAAACCACGCTGAAAACTTTCAGGACGCAGGCCGAGAACCAGCGCAAGACGTATCGGAATTTGGCGCATAACCATGACAGGGATTTTAGCGGGCTGTTGTCCCTCGAACCGGAAGAAAGCGGCGCGGCGGAACTTGACCTGCGGCGGCTCGAAACATCGGAACTGCCCGAATACCGGGAAAAAATAGCCGCCGCCAGACGGGACGCGGAACGGGAGTTCAAAGAACACTTCATTTCAAAGCTGAACGAGTTTATCGAGGAGGCGCACGAAAGTTTCCGCGAGATAAACGACATACTGAAAAGTCTAAGCTTTGGCCGTGACCAGTACCGCTTCACGCTGGAGGAACGCAACGACAAACGCGCCGACATAGAGGTGATACGGGCAGCGTCCGAAATTCCGGTGATGGAGGACGGCCTGTTCAACCAGATAAACGATCCGAAAGAGTTGAAGGCGGCGCGGGAACTGTTTGACAACATCCTGAACGCCGAACTGGATTCGCAGAAGTTGCGCGAAATCTGCGATTACCGCAAGTATTTTACATACGACATAAAGATAACGCACACTGATCTTCACGATCAAAAAAGCGGCAATGCGGTCGTGCTTTCATTGTCAAAGGTGCTGCGCGAAAAATCCGGCGGTGAGACGCAGACCCCGTACTATGTCGCGATAGCGGCCAGCTTCTACCGTTTCTACAAGGCGCGCCCCGAATCAACGGTGCGCCTGGTGATGTTTGACGAAGCCTTCAACCGGATGGATGACGAGCGCATCGGCAAGGTTCTGGCGTTTTTCCGCGAGATCAACCTTCAGATACTGAGCGCGGTTCCCACCGAAAAGATAGAAGCGACAGCCGCGCACATGGACAGGATAAACATAGTGATCCGCTACGGAAACCACGCGCGCGTCCGCGACTTCTACGCCCAACGCGACGCAATTAATAGTGAGTAACGAACTGTCAAGTCCTGAAATAGGTTGACAGATATTTACGCGACCCTACGGTGCGTATTTTCAGGCGTTTCGTAGTTAAGGGCCAGATGGGGTAAGGTCCAGGGCGCGATGGAAGATAGAAAATGAACACAACAATGAGTTGAAGCACCACGGATACAATCTGAAGCAT
>JAISLM010000042.1 GCA_031290855.1 Spirochaetaceae bacterium | reverse complement strand
GGGTTTTCTCCTAGGTGGTACACACGCTGGCAGGCTGCTTCGGCATTGTCCTTGTGGCGCCCCTCACCGTTTTTTCAGGCGGTATTATACTGCACGGAAAAGAAAAATGACGGGTGAAGATAGAGATGCCGCCCCGGCTCGCTGCGGCCCCGCGGCACGACTGACCGGAGGGTTTTACCTCAGGCGTTCAGAAAAAACGCGCTTGCTTTACCGCCTGCCAGTTACGGAAACCTGTCTGGCCCGCATAGACTGTGCTCTGAATATCCTGCGTAAGATAGCGCTTTCGCTCCCGCAGACGCCCCGCCTGTTCGTTATCCGATCGCTCCTTTCATGTTGAACGCAATGGATGAAACCCGCCGGTGGGCGATGGCGGTTGAGCGCCTCGTTAGTCAAGCGCCCTTTTCGCGGTGAACGCGATGGGTGAAACCCGCTGGCGGGTCAAGGAGGGAGCCTGTAAAATTTCTTGCGCCGTTCAGGAAGGAGCGCCAGTCCAGCGCCTTGCGTGTGCGGTACTGTAGGCGGCTTACCGCAAGCACGCCGTCCCCCGTCTGGATCAGGATGCCGGCGTTTCTGTCCGCGCCGAGCACGGCGCCGCACGCCGCGCCGCCGACAGCAAGGCTTCCCCGGTACGGGGCAGCCTCAAGGATGTACAGTTCCATGCCGGCGCACCGCGTGTAAGACAGAGGCCACGGCGTGAAGGCCCTGATTCTCGCGTCAATATCGAGGGCGCTTTGACGCCAGTCGATGCGGCCGTCCGCCCGCTCAAGCTTGTCGCAATAGCTGGCCTCCTCGTGAGCCTGCGGGGTTTCCGCCGCCGTACCCTCCGCAAGACGGCGGAGGGTACGGACGAGCAGCGCCGCGCCCTTCTCGGCGGCAAGAGCCCCCAGCACGGCGCTTGTTTCCGCGCCGGTAAGCGCTATCGTTTCCTGCGCAAGGAGGTCGCCGGAATCGAGATCCGCGGCAAGCCTCTGAATGCTGATCCCCGTTTCGCTGTCGCGGTTCAGGATGGCGGACTGTATAGGCGAGGCCCCCCGGTATTTTGGCAGCAGGGACGGATGGATGTTGATGCCGCCCATCGGGAAAAGCGAGAGGAATTCGGGCGAAAAGAAAGCGCCGTAAGCAAAGGAGACGAGCAGATCGGCGCCGGTACCGGCGACGCCGCACGGGCAGGTTTCGTCCGGGCTTTCGCTCTTCAGTATCGCGAAGCTAAGGCGCCTTTGCTCCGCGATACGCGCCGCCGCCGCCCCCACCTCGGAAGGGGTAGGGGCGCCGATCCTGCCCTTGGCCGTGTCGGGATTCGTCAGAACGCCGGCCAACTCGCAGAAACCGCCTTCCTGATGAAGTCCGGCCAGCGCTTCCAGCGCCGGCACCGCAATCGCCGGGGTTCCGGCAAACAGTATCCTCATTTCTTGTTTTTCAGTTTTCCGTATTTGTTCAAAAGCCGCTCCCGCTTCAACGCCGAAAGCCTGTCTATGAACAGCGTCCCTTCAAGATGGTCGTATTCATGCTGAATCACACGCGACAGGATGCCGTCGGCGTCGATGGTGAAAGGCTTCCCCCTCTCGTTCCTCGCCTGTACGCGCACCATCTTTGGCCTGATGATTTGCCCCCAGAGACCGGGCAGGGACAGGCAGCCCTCTTCGTAGTCGGCAAGTTCCTCTGAAGTTTCGGTTATATAAGGATTGATAAAAACACGCGGCAGGTCGTTTCCGATCCGCGTAATAAAAAAACGCCGCGGAATCCCCACCTGCACCGCCGCAAGTCCGACGCCCTTTTGCTGTTCTAAAATTTCAAACATTTCGGCAAGCAGCGTCCCGGTTTCGCCGTCTATATTTTCAAGCGGCGCCGATTTTTGCCGCAGCGTCTCGTTGCCAAACGTAAGTACCCGCATGGTTCAATCATACAGATTTTGCGGGGGTAAGTCGAGCCAACGCTGCGCGTTAGCTTACGGAGTTTGCTTAAGTTCACAGTTACGCGGCGCGCCTGGCGCAAACTCCAAGCCTCTCAACAAAGCCTTTTACACCGGACGCTTCGACAGCCTTAATCATTAAGGGGTAAGCCTCTCCCTCCTGCCGTTGGGATTGTCCAATGTTCATAATGTCCGTTTCCGCACCCTTCCGGAGAGAAAATTGATTGTCAGGTCGAACTCCGGTATAATGAGCCGTGTGTCTATTCGGGGTGCGAATCGGGTTACGGCAAGCCCCCGGCAAGCAAATGCGGCTGCCGGTTTTTATTCGAAAAGTCTGGTTTAATACCCCGCCGAACCTTAAGTTCGCGCTTGCCGCGCGGAGGCTCATTCGGGCCGCCAAACCGTCGTATATAGCCGGAACGATGTATGAAACCTGTCTTGAAAGTCCGGAAAAAGAAGTGAAAAGGGGATGGCGTACGGAAAAAAACCTGGTTCAGGCTGCGTTA
Source organism: Spirochaetaceae bacterium (assembly GCA_031290855.1). Taxonomy (GTDB): domain Bacteria; phylum Spirochaetota; class Spirochaetia; order Treponematales; family Breznakiellaceae; genus JAIRMY01. The sequence goes on along the minus strand of JAISLM010000042.1, from coordinate 414 downwards.
TCCCCAAGCGGGGAGGGCGTCCGGGATATATCAGTATGTAAACGGCAGAGAACCTACTGACGGAAACGCTGAAGGATTTTGCGGTGCGCCGGATCAAAGAAGGTTCAACGGTACGTTCGGAAGTGTACCGCCCATAGAGCAAAGCATTTTCCGAAAGCGCTTATGGGCATGGGGGAGTCAAGTTTGACATCAAGAAAAATCCCGGGCATTTGAAACGGCCGCACCGGATGGCAAGCAATGCGAGGACCTTTATAGCGGGAACATAGCACGGACTTGGAGCAAAACATTTACAGAGTTATTCGCAAAGTCTGGTTTAATACCCCGCGGCTTGCCGCGGCTCACGTAAGGCAAAGTCTACAAAGATTTGGTATTAAACCAGACGATATTATAAACTTCCTTACAGAACGAGCCTCC
>JAISLM010000041.1 GCA_031290855.1 Spirochaetaceae bacterium | reverse complement strand
GTTTTCCGCAAATATCGCAGGTTCGTGACATAATTTCCTATCCTTTGGCAGCCCTAGGCCAAGGGCCTTTAGGCGCATAGTTTACTCAAGAATCCGAATAATACCCGAAAACAACATGAATGTAAAGAGGGGCGCAGGCAGGGCAACGTCATTTAACTTAGCCGAACAATGCGCGGTAAAGGAAATCGTCGCTGAAAGCAGCCCGGAACATTTTCCTTTGAGTGCTGAATCGTTTTTCGGGTACGGCAGTTTTTCTCAGAAGGTGCAGAGCCGTTTTTCTCAACACATTGAGATTTTCCGCGGCACGGTTCGTCCGTGCCCTGCACGAGTCTTCCCCAAAATACACGTCCAGAAACCAGTGCAGGCCGTTCTCGATTGACCAGTGCCCGCGAATGATTTCAGCGGCTTGTTCCGCATCCAACGCCCGGCTGCTGATGTAATAGCGGCTGTCAACCGTGGTTTTCCCGTTTTCCACACAGGTACACCGTCAGCGGGGTTCCCCTTGTGCGAAGATGACGCGAACTAAAGTTAGTCCGCTTTTTTTAGGATTTCCAGTGAAGCGGAGCTTCACACCGCCTCCCGCCGCGCCTTCACTTACTTCCGCAGGCGGGCCAGTTCCTCGTCCCGTGTCCGTCCGTGTCCGCTTAAAGGCGGCGGGCCTGTGCCTCCCGAATCCCGTGCCTCCTGCATCCACCGGCGCGGCATGTTCCCGTTGATGCCTAAATCCGCGGCTATCAGTAGTACCGGTTTATCGCGTTTCTCCGCCGGCGCTGCCGCTTCCGCCTTGAATTCCCGTGTGTATACCCGCCGTCATTTGTCTTGTTTTCCCATCTTTTTCTCCTCTTCTGTTGTATTTCACACGCTTATCTTTCTGTCTACCGGATTGGGTAAGGTACAGATGCTGTTCCAAAACTGAAGTTTTGGAACAGCATCTGTCGGCTCATTGTTCACCGTGCTCTTACGCTGTATAATTTAGGGCTATGTCTGGGATTGACAGGGGCCGGTACGCCGGCTCCAGGGCGCTGGTAATGGGGCTGGGCTTGCACGGGGGCGGGCTGGGTGTGGCGCGGTTTTTGGCGCGGCATGGGGCGGAACTTACCGTTACCGACCTGCGCGGCTACGACGTTCTGCGTCCGTCCGTCGAAGCGCTCAACGAGTTTGTGGCTGGTATCGGCGGGCGGCCTGTCCGCTACGTGCTCGGAAGTCATGAGGCGCGGGACTTTGCCGAGGCGGACTTCGTCGTGAAGAATCCGGGTGTGCGCCCCGACTCGCCGTTTCTGGCTGCGGCGCGACGCGTGGAAACGGATATTTCCCTGTTTCTGGCGCACAGTTCCGCACGCCTCACCGCCGTCACGGGGACGAAGGGCAAGTCCTTCACAGCTTCCGCGATTCACTTCGCGCTACGGGAGGCGGCGGGGGGCGGCAGGGCCTTTCTGGGCGGAAACATCACGGTTTCGCCGCTCGGTTTCCTGGACGAGATCGAGGCGGGCGACGACGTGGTTTTGGAGCTTTCCAGTTGGCAGCTCGGCGACCTGCCGCCCGGTCTCCCTAAGCCGCGTGTCGCCGTGATAACCGCGATCATGGCCGATCACCTTGACCGCTACGGCGGTATGGACAGGTACGTGGCTGACAAGCGCGTGATCTACCGGGCGCAGGACGGGGGCGACGCGACAATTGCCGGCGACGACGCCTGGGGGCGGAGTTTCTTGGGCGAGACGGCGGGCCGTCCGTACAGCTACGGACAGAAAAGGCCGGAGGGCCCCGGCGCGTTCGTCCCTGAGCCGGGCGGCCCCTGCTTTGCGAAAGGGCCCGTAGGCAGCCTAGGCCCCGGCGAGACGGCGCGGATCGTGCCGGCGGACACCGCCGCGCCGGGCCTTCACCAAAAAATGAACCTGATGGCCGCCGCCCTCGCCCTGCTCGATCTGGGCCTTCCCGCGCCTTTTGTAAGCGACTGCATGGGGCGCTTCCCCGGCATAGAACACCGCCTTGAGTTCTTTTACGAGAAGGACGGTGTCCGTTTCTACAACGACACCGCCGCCACGATACCGGAGGCCGCCGCCGCCGCCGTCCGCGCACTCGGCTCGCCGGTCGTCGTCACGGGCGGGACGGACAAGAAGCTCGACTTTTCGCCGCTTGCCGGGGCGCTCGCGGAGGCCCGCGCCGTCGTCCTGCTCTCCGGTACGGGCAGCGACAAGCTGGCCCCCCTGCTAGACACGGCGGGCGTCCGCTACAGCGGCCCCTGGGACAGCCTCGACAAAGCCGTCGCCGCCGCCATCGCCGCCGCCATCCCCGGTTCCTCCGTCGTGCTGTCGCCGGGTTGCGCCTCTTTCGGTATGTTCGACAACGAGTTCGACCGTGGCCGCAAATGGAAAACCGCGGTAATGATGAAGAATGAGCGATGAGGAATGGAATGCAGGGGCTGAAAGGCGTCCGTGCGGTATTGCGGGGTCTTAGCTGTTAAGATCAGTTCCAACGGCGCAGCCTTTGGCCCGGTACCAAGGGCTGACACGGTGCCATAAGCCGGGGGGGGGGGGGGCTTCCCCCGCAGAGGGGGGTGCCGGAAGACCGCGCAAGTGGGCTGTAGGCATAGGGATACCCCCTACCCAATAATGAGTAATGAAATGACAAGTGAAGAATACAGGACAGTTGACGGAAAAAAGCTCCGCTGCGGGTACACAACAGGTACTTCGGCGGCGGCGGCGGCAAAGGGGGCGGCGAGGATGCTTCTGGGCGGCGGGAAGGCGGAAGTCGCCGAGATCGACACGCCCGCCGGGAGGACGCTCAGGCTGCCGATATCCGTCTGCGCCGGCGGTGACGTGGAGGCAAGCTGCGCCGTGAGAAAGGACGGCGGGGACGACAGCGACGTTACGTCCGGCTGCCTCGTTCGCGTCAGCGTCAGGAAGCGGGCGGAACAGGGCATCCTGATCGAAGGGGGCGAAGGAGTCGGCACGGTAACGCTGCCCGGCCTCGATCAGCCTGTAGGAGCGCCGGCAATCAACAGCGTCCCCCGCCGGATGATCGCCGTCGCTCTCCGCGAGACCTGCGAGGCATACGGCTTCGCGGGCGGCATCTCGGCAAGCGTTTCGATACAGGACGGCGAAAGGCTGGCGGAGCGCACTTTCAACGGACGGCTAGGCATAAAGGGCGGTCTCTCCATCCTCGGCACGACGGGCATCGTGGAACCGGCGAGCGAGGCCGCCTTTTGCGATACGATAAGGGCGGAGCTTTCGGTACTGCGTGCACTGGGGCACGACACAGTTGCGCTTACGCCGGGAAACATCGGGCTGGACTTCCTTGCGCGGATGTATCCCGGCCTCCGCCCGGTAAAATGCGCGAACTTCATCGGCGAAAGCCTTATAATGAGCGCGGAAGCCGGCTTCGCAGGCATCCTCGTCGCGGGCCACATCGGCAAGCTTGTGAAACTGGTAACGGGCGGCTTCAACACCCATTCAAGGTACGGGGACGCGCGGCTCTACGTTTTCGCGGCCTTCGCCGCCCTGTGCGGCGCGGGCAGGGACCTCACGGCGGAACTCCTGCGCTGCGCGACAAGCGAGGCCGCGGTAGACCTGTTGAAGGACGGCGGCCTATGGGACGCGGTATTCGGTCGGATTCTGGCGGAAACGCGGCTGCAGATCGACGCTTTCCTGAAGCGCCACTCCTGTGACAAGGTGCGCTGCGACGTCTTGTTTTTTTCTGCGAAGCACGGACCGTTCGGCCTGCCCCTCCAAATACCCTGACGGAGAAGCGGATTACGCTGTTTCTCTCCGATTAAAATAAGTTTTTGAACGATTAATGGCTGATCAGTGACGTAAGACGAGGGTGATGTCGAGCTTTCCGGGCGGACTGGTTTGCCCAGGCAGAAGACTGGAGTCTGCTGCCCACCGCAAAACGGTGAGTAGAAAACTCCGTAAGCAAGCGCGTAGCGCTTGCACGGCTTCCGGACGGCGCGGCTTGCCAGGCGTCCTCGCTATAATGGCCGGGGACAAGCTTTAAGCCCGGAGTTCCGCGCTAGACCTGGCCCATAATTCAGATTTCAGGGCAGGCGTATTCCCCTGGGCCGGCCCGGTTTGGGAGGAAATGGCGGCCGCTGCGGTTCTCCGGGCGGATTATGCGGGTTATCCGGGCGCAGGGGCGGCGGGAAAGGGGGAACAGACGGAAAAACGCGGGCCCCGCCGCCCGTTTCCCGCTACGGGGTCTGACCCCACGGGCCGGGGGAACTCCCGCCTCCGCCTACCCCCGTTATAACGGACTTTACCGCGCCGCCGGCGGCTATCCTATGCGGGCGACTTGGTTTATCAGCGTTCCGAGCATGGAATCTCCGCTTTGAATCACTTTTTGGTTTGCTTCGTAGGCGCGGTTCACCTCTATCATGTGAACCATCTCCAGCACGGGGTCTACGTTTGAGCCTTCGGTAAAGCCCT
>JAISLM010000040.1 GCA_031290855.1 Spirochaetaceae bacterium | reverse complement strand
GCCGCGGCTCACGTAAGGCAAAGTCTACAAAGATTTGGTATTAAACCAGACGATATTATAAACTTCCTTACAGAACGAGCCTCCGCTCCAACTAACACAACGCTTAAGATACCGCGCGGAGGCTCATTGAAGGGGGAAACCTCCCCTGTTTCACCCCCTTCCCGTTTGTATTGCAGTATATACAAAAGAGGAAGCCCGGAACAGGGCCGTTTCCTTGAACGAAAACACTGAACCTGTGTCCAAAAGCGCATGAATCCCAGCCAAAAGACGTGGTTTTCAATACGCCTTATTTTTGAATTGGGTTTGCAGCCGCTTCCATTTCCGGCGCGGATGCAGGAAATGCCCTGTCATCTTACCGTCCCTGCCTGTTTCCCCGTATAAATACCGATACATCGTCTCTGGGAAGACCAGCACATCCCCATGTTCCGGGTATTCCGCTTCTAATCGACACTCTACCTGCTTCGGGAAGAAGTCTTTTTTAAACCCTGCCTTGACTATGGTCAACAGACGGGGATTGTCTGTTTTAAGACATCCTTTCGATTCCGTCCGCCGTTGTCCGGTCCGGCTACGGGCCGCTTATCCTGTATAAAGCCCTTGCTCACTATTCCCGGTTACTTTCAGCGACGATTTCCTTTGCCACGCATTGTTCGGCTAAGTTAAATGAAGTTGCACTGAGGGGCCGGCGACTAACACGGAACTTACCGATCTGCCGGGGTCTGACCCCATCCCGGCTTAAATCGTTACACAGTAATGATTTAGAACAATTAGCCGCCTGCGGCGGCTAATTAGTAATTAGCAATGCGGAATACTGTCGCGTCCTGGTTTAAAGTTTACACACGGTGTCAAAATATGAGAGAGGTAATACGATACAGCGAAGCGTTTAAGTTCCGGCTTGCGGGGGACGTGGCGAGCGGGAAATACGCGAGCCTTGACGAGGCGGGGCGCAGGAACGGGATCCGCGGGGGTTCCACAATGAGCAAGCGGGTAAAGAAATACGGGCGGGAGGGTATACTGCCCAAAAGGGTAAAGGCGGGAACTATGAACAAGACTGGCGAGCTGAAGGCTGCCCGTAGAAGGATAAGGGAACCGGAAGCGTCCCTGACCGGCGCGCACACGGGTTATTACCTTGAAAGCGCGTTTCTGGACATAGCGTGCGAGCGGGCGGGGCGGAACTCCCAATGAGGGACGGGGAGTGGAGGAAAACAGACCTCGCGGCAGTTTGTCGAAAACATTAACGTTATTCACGGGCAGGGGGACTTGCGAGACTTCCGGGAGCGCGGACTGGAGTTTGCTGCCCACCGCTATGCGGTGGGCAGCAAACTCCGTAAGCAAACGCGCAGCGTTTGCACGGCTTCCCGGCGCACCCAAGACAACGAACTCCCGGCACAGCCCGGGCTGTGTTTCATAATCTTTTCAAAGACATGGTACTGACCGCTCCAAACCGGGCGTGTGCGTCTGACATTACCTATATCCGCACAGGCGGGGAAGGCGGGGACTTTCCATGTCTTAGTCTGATGATGTACCTGTGGTCCCGAAAAATAGCCGGCTGAAACACGGGCTATACCATGGAAGCCAGTGGGCTGAACGGGATACTGAAACAGGAATACGGTCTCGGCTGTCCGTTTTTGAACAAGAAGCAGGCGTTGGCGGCGGTTCGTGAGGCGGTGTTCCCGTGCAACACAAGGCGGCCCCACCTATCCCTTAAAATGAAACGCCTGAAAATATGCACCGTAGGGTCGCGTAAAATCTGTCAACCTATTTCAGTACTGGACAGTCCTACTCGCTGTGCAGGTAGTCGCAGCCGGGGTTTATGCAGGCCTTGTGCGAACCGTTCCGTTTGTCGTACTTTTCGACCAGAAACCAGCCGCATTTCGGGCATTCATGACCGGGAAGCGGGCGGAAATGCGTCAGGAAATCACATTCGGGATAGTTTGCGCAGCCGTAGAATCTTTTTCCTCTGCCGTACCGCGCCACGATGTCGCCGCCGCATTTCGGGCATTTGGCAAGGGGTATCGATTTTGTGTTACGACACTCGGGAAACCCGGAGCAGGCGAGGAAGTAGCCGTAGCGTCCCAGTTTCTTTAGCATCGGTTTGCCGCACTTTTCGCAAACCTCGTCCGTCGTTTCGTGCAGCGTGCCTTTGATACTCTCAAGCTTCCTGCCGACCTCGTCCAGCCGCAACTTAAACGGCATATAGAAGTCGCGTATCATGTCCGGCCAGTCGCGCCCGCTGCCTTCCACCTCGTCCAGGCCGGTCTCCATGCCGGCGGTAAAGTCCGCGTTCACAACATCGCCGAAATATTCCACCAGCATATCGCAGATAAGTCTTCCCAGCACGGACGGGACGAGCTGTTTGTTGGTACGGTTGACGTAGCCCCGGTCAAGCAGGACGCTGATTGTCGGCGCGTATGTCGAAGGCCGCCCTATCCCCTTCTCCTCCAGCGTCTTCACGATGCCGGCATCGGTAAACCGCGCCGGGCCCTGCGTAAAATGCTGTTCCGGGCTAAAGCTTTCCAGCTTTAGCGGATCGGATTTTTTTATCGGCGGGAAGGCGGCGCCGCGTTCTTCCTTTGCGGCGAGGACCTTCAGCACCTTCATAAAGCCCTGTTCCGTCACAAACGTACCTGAAACCCTGAATATCGCGGCAAGCGCCGGATCGTCAGGCGATATGTCCGCGCTAAGATTCCGTGTCTGCGCCGCTTTCATCTGACTCGAGACAAAACGTTCCCAGATTATCGAGTAGAGGCGGTACTGATCGCGGGAGAGGCTGTCTTTTATCTCGTCCGGCGCGTACTTGACGTAGGTGGGCCGTATCGCCTCGTGCGCGTCCTGCGCCTGCTTGCCGGACGAGTAAAAGGCGGCCTTTTCCGGCAGGCAGTCGGGGTAGTTCCGGCCTATCCATCCGCGCACGTCGTCCAGAGCCGTCTCCGATATCCGCACGGAGTCCGTACGCATATAAGTTATCAGGCCGACGGGGGATCCCTCTATGCTGACGCCCTCGTAAAGCTGCTGGGCAAGCTGCATGGTCTTCTTGCTGGTAAAGCCGAGTCGGTTCGCCGCCGTCTGCTGCAACTGCGAGGTGGTGAACGGCGGACGGGGGCGCAATGTCTTGTCCGTCTCGCGTAAGTCCTTGACAACGAAAACGGCGTCCTTCAGCGCGTCAATGATCTTTAGAGCGTCCGCTTCCTTGTGCAGTTCCGGTTTTTCGCCGTTCCAGCTGACCAGTGTCGCGGAAAAACCCGTCCTGCCGGCCTTAAAAAGCGCCTCCAGAGACCAGTACTCCTCCGGTACGAAGGCTTCGATCTCTTTTTCGCGCTCGCAGATCAGGCGGAGCGCGACGGACTGGACGCGGCCCGCCGAAAGTCCGTTTTTGACCTTCTTCCACAGAAGCGGAGAAAGGTTGTAGCCGACAAGCCTGTCCAGCACGCGCCGCGCCTTCTGCGCGTTCACCTTCGCGTCGTCTATCGCCGTGGGCGCCGCGACCGCCGCCTTTATAGCCTGCGGCGTGATCTCGTTAAAGCTGATTCGGGAGATCGGCAGGTTTTCGTTCTTTGCCGACAAAGCCTTTTGCAGATGCCAGGCTATCGCCTCGCCCTCGCGGTCGTTATCGGAGGCAAGCAGCACCTCGTCAGAATTCTTCGCGTCCGCCTGCAGTTCATTAAGGATTTTTGCCCGCCCGCGCACGGTTATATACTCAGGCTCAAAGTTGTTGTCAACGTCGATCGCGAGCCGCGACTTAGGCAGATCGATAAGATGCCCCATCGAGGCCTTTACCTTGTACGAGGCCCCAAGATACTTTTCGATAGTCTTTGCCTTTGCCGGCGATTCCACTATCACCAGCGTTTTTTTCTTGGTTATCGGCGGCTTCTTCGCCGTCGGCTTTTTCTTTGTCGTTTTTGCCGCCTTATTTTTTATGGTTTTTACAGCCATTTACATCTCCAGTCCTAACTCCGTAAGTATGTCTACAAAGCTATGTACCACCTTTGCGCCGTCTTCCGCAAGCCTCCTGCAACCGGAACCGAAAGGCTCCCCGCCGAAAGCGCCGTCCGTAGGCCCGCCCGCGACCAAAAGGTCGCGGTTCTGTTCAAGCGCGAAGTCCGCCGTTATCAGCGCCCCCGACTTTTCGCCGGCCTCTACGATGACGGTACAGCGGCAAAGCCCGGAAATTATCCTGTTACGCGCGGGAAAAGTCCATTTGGCGGGCCGGGTACCGGGAGGATACTCGCTCAGCAAAGCGCCGCCCGACGCTACGATCCGCCGCGCCAGAGAGCGGTTCGAGGCTGGGTAAACCTCGTCCACCGAGGAACCGAGTACCGCCGCAGCCGAAGCGGCGCTTCCGGCCGCGGCGGCGTCCACGGAACCGCGGTGCGCCATCGCGTCTATCCCTATAGCCAGTCCGGAAACCACTACAGCGCCGGCGGCGCTCAGGTCCCGCGCCGTCTCGTAGGCCCAGCGAAGGGAGGCCGCGCCGGGCTTCCGCGTCCCGACTATCGCGATAAAGGGCGCGTACTGCGGCGGCAAAGCCCCCCGGTAAAACAGAACGGCGGGCGGGTCGTAAATCTCGCGCAAAAGCGGCGGATAGGCCGATTCCGCTATAGAAACCCAGCGTATGCCGCGCCCCTCCATCAAGGCCGCATCCCGTCCGGCGCGTGAAATCGCCTCGTCCATGCTCCAGCGTTCCGTTTCCTCGTCAAAAAGCCGCCCGGAGGCCGCCTCGCCCCGTCCCTCGGCGCAGATCTTTTCTATGTCCCGCGCCCTTAGCGCGGTAAAATCACGCTCGCTATCAAATTTTCCGCATAAATACACGCGGCTGCCCGGTTTAAGGCCGGGAATCCGCGTGATTATCAGGTCAAGAAGACCGCGTTCTATGGTAGACACCCCATCCGCTCACATCAAGCCCAGAACATAGCGCCGGTTCTCTTCCGCCTCGGCGCGCTGCCCCGCGTCCTTTATAAGCGGGATCCCCCGGTCGTACCAGTCAAGCGCCTCGCGGTAGCGCCCCAGCATATAGAAGGCCCGCGCCATCATCAGCATCGCGTCGCTGTCGCCGGAGCGGTTCTCCATGTACGCGACAAGCTGACCGATCCCTTCCTCCGGCCTTTCCAACTCGTAGATGTACAGTACGGCGAGGGCGAAACGGGCCTGGTTGTACTTGGGCTCCAGTTCTATCGAGCGGAGGTAAGCCTTCTCCGCCAGATCGAAGTAACGCCGCGAGCGAGCGCCCGCCGCGCCATCGCCCTCGTAGGCGGATTTAGCGGCGTAAGCCGCGTTCAGGCCCAGCAGGTAGTGCAGCGTCTCGTCGGACGGCGTTATCTCTATCGCCCGTTGCAGCGCCTCTATCGCCTCGAAGTGCATCCCCTTATCCTGAAAGCGGGATGCCAGTATCTTCCAGTACGTGCCGGTCTGCGCCGCGTCCTTAACGTGCTGTTCCTGTAGTTTCTCGTAGGCGGCTATAGCGCGTTTCAGGTCCTCTATCGTACGCGGTACGCCCTTGCGCGGTCCGTACTCCGCTATCTCCCGCGCCAGGGCCAGCCTCTCCCTGTTCTTGTCGTGATAAAAAAGAAAGGCCACCCCCCCTACTATCACGACAAAAGCGAAAAACCCGTAAAACCACCGCTTGAAAGAGCCCTTCTTCATCAGTTATTCCTTCCAGACGCCGCTTCCCCGCCCTGCCTATACCGAGAGCGGCGAAGGATTGGAAAGCTTCTCACGGACGGACAGTCCAACCTTGCAGGGAATATCCGAATCAGCGAAAGCGCCCTCCTGTAACCTTCAAACCCTTGCTTCCAACGGACATCATGTTCCATAAGCCACACTAGCACAGCCTCCCCCGTCCAACAAGCCCGCCGCCGGATAATTAACGATGAAGGGAGGGCTGTTAAGGCGTCCGGGGTAAGGCTTCGAGGAAGGGGCCGTCGAGGCGTCCCTGGGATAAGGGGCTGGAGTTTGCAAGTGGCGAAATTCCCCCTGTCTATTTTTAAGAGGAGGATGAGCCTCCGCAAGGTATCTTAAGCGTTGTGTTGGTTGGAACGGAGGCTCGATCAGATGCGGAAGTTTATAATATCGAGGCTTCCCAAAACTTCAGTTTTTGGGAGACAAGCTTTGCTTGGGAGACAAGCTTTGCTTGGGAGACAAGCTTTGCTTGGGAGACAAGCTTTGCTTGGGAGACAAGCTTTGCTTGTCCAGATACCTTAAATTTATATGAAAAAGCGGGCCTTAGTCCGATTAGACCGCTTTTTCGGAAGCTTTTCTCAAAACCAACCGGGTTTTGGGAAAAACTCATTGATTAATTATTACTGGTGGATCAGCAGGTCAATATCTATCTCCGCGGCGGTACACGGTACTTTTATGTCCCAGTTTTCTAGGAGTTCCGGGTGGAATTCGCCGAAAACGCCGGCCGCCGTGCCGGAACGGACAATGCGGGCGGCGCGGCCGGGGATGAAGCGGGGATCGTCCGCTTCCTCGACCGTATATTCACGGGAGAGGTAGTAGAAGAGGCTCTGTATCAGGGCCGCTATCGTGTTAAAGTTTGCGTCCGCGCCGGCGTGCAGGATACCGGCGTACTGGCGCGTCGCCGCGCCGTAGTTTCGGGACGGGTCCTTGTAAGCCACCTTGCCCACCTCGAAAATTTTGTGGGGATAGGCGGCGTTGGCGGACACGGCCTCGCTTGCAACAAGGCTCGCCAGCGGCGAATCGCGCAGGTACTCGTAGTTTTCCGTCATCGGGTTTGCTATGCGGATGATCCTTTCGCCCCCGCCGCGCATCCGCGTTACAAGATCTTTTTTGGAGCCAAGGTAGTTGTAAATCATCTCCTGAAAGCCCGCGCCAACGAGTAATTCTTTTACCCTACGGCTGAAAACCGTGACCGGCGAAAGCCTGCCTATCGTAAAGTCCCGGGGCCGCTCCGGCGCGAAGGTTTCAAGACCGCGCCCCAGCATCACGTCTTCCATCACGTCGGCGGCGTGCAGGTAGTCGTTACGGTACTCAGGCGGCCAGGCGCGGACGCCGTCCGCCGCCTCCGTGGAACCGGCCTCGACATCCTTGCGCTTTTCCGCCTTGCAGCCCATACGCAGAAGCGCCGCGACACAGGCCTTGCCGTCAAGCGGCTCGCCCAAAAATCGCTTGACGCGCTCAAGACTGCAAAACACGGGCCGCTGAAAGTAGAACGGCGTAGAAAGCGTCCTGCCAAACGGCGTGTCGTATTCGTAGCAGACTTCCACCGGCTCTATCGTCCAGCCCTGATCGGCAAGGTCGCAGGCGGCGATCGAGGCGGCGTGTGTAACGGCGTTGATGTCCGTGCCGGTAAGCTCGATGAAAAGCTCCGAATCCCCCACCCGCACTGCGCCCAGATCAGCCGAGTTTATGATCGGCGGGTAGGAAAGGACCGCGCCCGCCGCATCGACAAGAAGCGGGTGGAGCGGCTCGTGCTCTTGAATGAACGCATACTCCCTGCCCTTGGGATGTTTTTTTAGTATCTCGCGCAGCGTAAACGATGTTCTTTCGGCGGGATGGCCGTCGCAAAGCTCCCACTGTAAAGGCACGAACGAAACCGAGTCAGGGTCAAGCGCCCTGTAGCGGACGGGCCATTTAACCAGCGCAGTACGATAAACACCCATCGAGATAGCGCGCCGCTTACGCCCGTAGTTCCATGCCAGCTTTTCCTGCGTTTGTATCATGTCGCGCAGCCCGGCGTCGGTAACGGCGTTGCCTCGCGCTATAAAACCGGCAAGCCAGGGGCGCACGGCTTTGACGGCGGCCTCGACAAGCACACGCCATTTGGCGTCCTTCATGTCGCCGGGCACAGAGAAAAACGGGTAAAATGGCATTTTTCCGCCGTGATATACCCTCAACTGCCGCGCACAGCCGGCAGTTCCCCACAGATCGGGCCTGTTTGTGTCGTTTAGCTCGATTTTCAGGGTACGCGCCGCTTCCGGAAGGCTCTTGTCGCTGTCTTCATCAAGCTCCGCCTTGGCGCAGCTAAGCGCCGCCTCCAGTTCCTCACGGGTTTTCCAGCGTTTTCCCGCCAGACTAAAAAAAAGCTCCTCGTTCACCTCTATTTTGGGCATAGATAACTCCTGTATACGACGATTTCGCCGCCTTTTAAAAAATATTTCAAGACAAACGCCAGGCCGCCGTTTGGAGCCGGCGCGATATTTTCACCGGGATGGGGCCTGGCGGAAAGCGAAGACCGCCGCGATAGCGAAAAGACATCGAAACCGTACCGTCTACAGAATCCCTCATTCCGTCTCTATCGCTTCGGACAAGTACAGGGTGGTCAGGAACGTAAAAACAAGGGCCTGAATAAAGCCGTCGAAGAAATCGAAATACAGAGACAGCGGAATCGGTATTATCAGAGAGAAATTTATCGCGGAGGCAAGGGCGATGTTTACGAGCGTCATGATGATGAAGCCGCCCAGTATGTTGCCGAACAGACGGAGGCAGAGGGACAGCGGCCTTATCACGTACTCCAGCAGGTTGAAAGGCAACATCATCGGCATAGGGTGAAGCAGGTTCTTGAGCCAGCCGCCCGCCCCCCGGACGACCAGCCCGCTCAAAAGCATCAGCAGGACGGACACAAGCGCCAGAGCAGCGCAAACGTTTATGTCGCGTGTCGGCGGCTTTATTTCGAATACGGGAGACTCGCCGAACGTGAACACCGGCGTTATCGCGGGCAGGATGTTGGCGACGATCAGGAACAGGAAAAGAGTCCCGATGTAGGGGCTGAAGATGGGAGCGTGTTTGCCGAACCGTGTCTTCGAAAAATTGTTCAGAAACTCCACGCCGGCTTCGAGGAGAGTTTGAACGCCGCGCGGCACTCTCCGCAGGTTCCGCGTAAGAAGCAGCGCCGCGACACAGAGCAACACCATAACTACCCACGAAACGACAACCGTTTCCGTTACCGGAAACTTGTGCCCCGCTACAGTTATCGTGAAAACCGTCTCGATATCGAGACTTTTCATCAATTCTTCACCCAAATTCATTTTGCGTTATTCCGTATCTTTCTTGAAGAAGAAATCGTCCTTGAAGTAAGTTTTCAGCAGATCTTCCGAGATATTATGGTCGTTGTTCATGCCCTCGTATACCTGCTCGAAGAAACCCTTGATCATGAAAAAACAACCCAGGAAAAAAAATTCGTTTATCTTCCCGATAGCCCCGAAGGCCTGATAAAGGGCAAGCGGACTGTCGTGTACGAACTCCGAACTTATATAATCGACGACCGTTTTCTGACTCAGACAGTATGCCAGAACCAGCTCGGAAACGGGAAAGCCGCCTCGCATCCTGTCCTTGCCCGTACGGACAAAGTATCCGCCGATCAGCTTCCTGTCTATCCCGCGCTCAATCGACCGTGCGAGCTGCGGGTAGAGCGGCGTGTTCAGCGCACAAAGCTGCTCGTCCGAAAAACTGTTATAATGCCTAAGCTGGGGCTCCTTGCGGATAAGGGCGACCCAGCGCCTGGCAATAGTTTCCGCCTTAAAATTGAAAGTTTCTATCAGAATTCGGTCAGTCATAAAGACAGTATATGCCTATAAAATGTGTACGGCAAGGTACCGCGTTGCCCTGTTGATCAAAGGGATAAACAGCCCGCACCGATTTAAACCCGCCTTGTCCAACGTTAGCCGCGCACAAACGCTCCTGAAACTCGTCCGCCGTTATCCTTGCTGCCTGCCGCATCATAAATTCCTTTTTACAGCGCGTTCCTCGCGGCCTCCAGTCTAATTTCCAGTTTGCCTTTCCGTTCTCACTGTCCCTAACTACATCCCCGTTAGACACAGAGATGAGCTTAGGATACAACAGTTACGGGAAGTAATAGATAGAAAAGAAAAATCGTGAACGACGGGTGTATACCAAAGAATTCAAATTTAGGGCGATATCGCCGGCAAAAACCACGGGAAGCCGGCCGGATAACGGCGGACTTAGGTATCAACGAAAATATGCGGCTAGTGGACGCGGCGGGTACAGGAAGCGCGGCAAGCACCGGGTTGCCTACCGCCGTTTTCCGGGCAAGGACAGATGAGGTACTCCCGATTCTTCCTGCTCCCCTGCCGCAACGGTTCCTTGTTTAACGTGAGCTGAATTGAATTAGCCTCCGCGGGCAAGCGCGAACCCAAGGTTCGGCGAGGTATTAAACCAGACTTTGCGAATAATGAACGCTGGTCTTTTGAATCATCTTGCGAAATTAGCGCCAATTCGCGCAATTCACGGATTTTCTTTTTATCGCCCCCGCGTTATTCGCAGTGGGGTCTGTTCCCCCGCTTTATCCCTCCTTATAAGGTTATGAGGAGGTAAAACGCCAGGCGCAAACCGCATCGCTGTTTGCATTTGTGGGTTGTGCCTGTGGCACAATCCACACGCGGACGCTTGACACGGTTTTGTGGCGCTTAGAGTGGGCAGCAATTACAAAAAAGGGTATTAGACGGGTTTGCGAGCTAACAAGGTTTGCTATGCAAACCACCACAGATGATAAATGTCCGCGGCCGATCGAAGATCTTCGATCATGCATCGCTTACAAGATACCCCGCCGCTTGCGCTAAACCTGGCCCATACTTCAGTTTTCAGGGCAGACGTATCCCTCTGGGCTGCTTCGGTTTGGGAGGAAATTGCGGGCTGCCGCGGTTATCCGGGCGGATTATGCCGCTTATCCGGGCGCAGGGGCGACTGGAAGGGGGTATAGGCGGGAAAACGCGGTCCCGGACGCCCGTTTCCCTCTGCGGGGTCTGACCCCACAGGCCGGGGATGTCCCCGCCTCCGTACGTCTATCGGGGCGTTTCCCGCTGCGGGGTCTGACCCCGCAGGCCGGCGGAACTTCCGCCCCCGCCGCCCCCGCCTCCCCGCCGTCCAGCGGCTCCCCTTCCAAAATCCGCGAGCGGTACCGGTCGCCCCACAGGTGCCCCGTCCGTCCATTGTCACGGTTGTACCTAATGGCGAAGGTCTGCTTCAGCCATTTCATTATCGCGGGCAGCTCAAACCCGTCCGCGGGCCTGATGTAAAAGGCCAGCCGGTCGCCGGCGAGACTCAAGTCCCGTACCGCGAAGACAAACCTGTGCGCGGTCTCCCGGAACACCCGGTCAAACAGCGCCGGCGCCCGCCCCCCGCGGAACAGGGGTTCCCTGTTGTTGACGCGGGTACTGATTTCGTACCACACGCCCTGTCTCAGCATTCTTAAATGTCTCATGTAAATATAATTGGTGGTTAACCCGCGTTTTGCTTTAATATACGGAGAAAAACGGAAAGGAGCCGGACCGGAAACACCGTTCCGGCGGCGCGGCGGGGGTGCCCATCATATTTGTCTGGCCGCAAAAAACCAGGCTGCCAGATTTTAGCGAAGGTAACAGCCGTTATGAAGCTAAAACAAACATCGCCATAGACGGCAGCTTACATATGATAGCGTTAGCGTAACCTGGCGGGGTATAGCCTGGGCTTTACAGTCCCAAATGGCGTAACCTGCACGAACAGTGTGTAGAAAACAAAGACAAAAGCATAGAAAAAGCGCATTACCGGGTTCCACCGGCGGCTTTGCGTTAAGCCCGTTAGCGGACCCACCAGTAGTCTAGGCCTATGTCGTATTTGGGGCGGACGGGGGGAATGCCGAATTTGTTTTTGTATGCAAGACGGTGGTGGTCTATGTACCATTCGGGGATTATGTAGCTGTTCCATGTGAGGACGCGGTCGAATGCGCGGCCCGCCGCCGTGAGCGCTTCGTCGTCCTCCTGGTGGGCGGCGATGAACTCGGTCAGGTAGTCCACCGCCGGGTCGGATACTCCGGGCGTGTTCCATGTCGAGTCGATGTAGCGCGAATTCCAGAGGATCAGGAGGTCGGAACTCGGATAGGCGGACGGGGACGTGCTGAGGGCCAGCATATCGAAGTCGCGGGAGCGCAGGCGGTTTATGTACTGGCTCTGATCGACGGTACGGATCCTCATGTCGATGCCGTAGCGGGCAAGGTTGTTGCGGAACGGTATCAGGAAGCGCTCGGCCGTGCTGTCGTAGATCAGGAATTCGAAGCTGAACCGTGCGCCTGTTTTCACGTCGAGCAGCTTGCCGCCTTTCAGTTCCCAGCCCGCTTCTTTCAAAAGCCGCAGTCCTTCGCGGGCGCCGGGTCTTATGTAGCCGCTGCCGTCCGTCACGGGCGGTTCGTACTCCCGCGTGAACACTTCGGGCGGGATAAGCTCGCGCACGGGCGCGAGGATTTCCTGTTCCCGCGGCGAGGGTAGTCCCCGCGCCTCGTATTTCGTGTTCTGAAAGAAACTCCGTACCCGCCTGTACTGGCCGTAGAACAGGTTCGCGTTTATCCATTCAAAGTCGAAGAAGTAGGCAAGCGCTCTTCGTACCCGTATGTCGCTGAAGACGGGGCGCTGTACGTTGAACGCGAGGCCGTTTGCCGGCGCGGGACTTTCGTCCGGCGGTTCGGAACGGATTATCGTGCCGTCCTCGAATATCTTGGCCGTATAGCCTGTCGCCCAGGCGGACGCGGAATTCTCTTCGCGGAAGTCGTACTCTCCCGCCTTGAAAGCCTCAAAAGCGACGTTGCTGTCCCGGTAATAGTCGTAGCGTATCGTGTCGAAGTTGTAGCGGCCCTTGTTTACCGGCAGTTCCGCCGCCCAGTAGTCCTTTACGCGCTCCAGCGTGACGTACTGGCCCATCTTGTAATCTTTCACGCGGTAGGGACCGGTTCCGAGCGGCGGGGTGGTCAGCGGTTCCGAAAAATCGTGCCGTTCCCAGAAGCGTTTTGGGAATACTGTTGATTGGGCGAGGGCCATCATCTTTTCCTTGTCACCCGGAGCAAGGTCGAAGCGTACGCGGTTGCCGTCCAGCACGCTTACCGTAACGTCGGAATAGAACGAGCGGAACTGCGGCACGCCTTTCTCGAAGATTATGTTGAACGAGAAGGCGGCGTCCTCCGCCGTAACGGGTTCGCCTTCGTTGTCCTTCGCCTTGGGGTTTATCGAGAGGATGATGAACGAATAGTCGGCGGCGTACTCGACCTCACTTGCGACAAGCGGGTAAAGGACGTCCGCCTCGTCGTAGCTCGCCGTCATAAGCGTGTCGTAAAAGTGCTGGTAGCCCGCCGCGCAGGAACCGCGCAGCGCATAACGGTGGAAGCTGTCGTAAGTCCCCGTCGTGTGCAGCGTGACGGCGCCGCCTTTCGGCGCGTCGGGGTTTGCGTAGGCGAAGTGGACGAAGCCTTCCTTGTACAAAGGTTCACCGCGCAGGGTGATGTACGTTGATTTGATTGTTTTTACCGCCGTCTGTGCGAACGGTATTTGCGGCGCAAGCAAGATGACGCAGCAGATGAAAATCTTTTTAAGCATGGCCCGGGTTAAGGCTTACTTTTTCTATCGCTAGTCTGACGGCTTTTCGTAAGCTTTTCGCGTATGCGGCATCTTTCACCGCTTCGGCTGTGTAAAGCTCGCCCAAAAGGGAACACCGGTAAAGTGGTTTAACGGCGTTCAGCGCCATAGCCGCCATATCGACAACGCAGTCGTTGCATTTGCAAATATCGGCTTTCCACTCGTCAAGCTGCCTTCCCAGTTCATCCAGTACGATTTTTTCGGATACATTTGAAAGATTTTGGAAATCATACCCTTCAAGTCCTGCCATATCCTCTCCTTCATTCCGTTTATGGACAAATACAGATATTCCCAAGAATACCAGAACGGCAAATAATTGTTAAGGGTTTTGAGGCTGACACGATTCGAACGTGCGACCTTCAGATCCGCAATCTGATGCTCTATCCAACTGAGCTACAACCTCTTATCGGAGCCTGTCCGGAAACAAAAGCCCCTTCCACGGTAAACACTTTTCGGAGCAGGGGGGATTCGAACCCCCGGTACCCTTTCGGGGCACAACTCCTTAGCAGGGAGCCCGATTCGACCGCTCTCGCACCGCTCCTGAAGTTTAAGTAAGCTTAGCATACAAAGATTTTTTGTAATAGCCCCCTTTACAGCCATATCATGGGCGCCGGCGCTAACGCCGGCGCGGGGCGGTGAAGGCCGGTCCCGCCGCGTTGATAGGCGTGCTATTTTGCTGTAGATTTACCTGCAAGGGCTCTTTGTGACGACAAAAAAACCGTGCTGTGGTAAGATAATCAGCGTAAGCAGGCGTACCGATGTTCCGGCATACTTTTCGGAATGGTTTTTTAACTGCCTGAAGGAAGGTTATGTCGAGGTACTTAACCCGTATAACCAGCGCCAAATACGTTATGTTCCGCTTTTGCCTGACCACGTTCAGGGTTTTGTATTCTGGAGCAAGAATCCCCGGCCTATGCTGGACAAGCTGAATCTGTTAAGCGCATACCCGTATTATTTTTTGTTCACGCTCAATCCTTACGGCAGCGACATCGAAGTTAATCTGCCGCCGAAACACACTATTATAGACACATTCAAAACACTTTCGGACGCTTTAGGCAGGGAGCGCGTGATCTGGCGTTACGATCCGGTGCTGTTTAGTGATACAATCGGCATCGATTTTCATATCAAAAGCTTTGAAGAAACCGCAAAACAGCTAAGCGCCTACACCGGCAAAGTTATATTCAGCTATATGGACTGCTACAAGAAAACAGAAACAACACTGAAAACCCTGCGTATTAAAACCCCGCACGAAGAACAAAAGATGCTGATAGCCGAAAACTTTTCGCGTATAGCACAAAGCTACCGCCTGGAGATAGAAAGCTGTGCCGAAAATATAGATTTGGCGCAGTACAACATAGCGCGCGCCCGATGCGTAGACCCTGCCCTGTTTGGACGGCCGGGCGGAAAACCGCCTGAATACATCAAAGACAAATCACAACGCGAATTTTGCGGATGTACCTGCAGCGTGGACATAGGCTTGTACAGGAGCTGCCGCGCAGGCTGCGTATACTGCTATGCCAAATAGCCGAATTTGCCAATTAAACTACCAGCGTATGTAATTAGCTGGCGTATTGAAAAACCTTTTTGGGCGCGTTGTCTATAGAGATGCACGGTTTGCGCGGCCGCCGCGATTATGAAAAATCATGAGTCGGCGGTTTCCGGCAAAATACCGCAAAACAGAGCTTTAGACACTACTACAGCACCGAAACGATGCCTTTAACGTGCTGGAGACATGAGTTTTCGTCTGCCCTGGCAAAACCCGCGCCGAAAAATTATATACCGCTTTTTTTACACGCTTTGGATTTACCGGCCGGATAATGGCTGGACTGGCCGCTCCCGCCGGCGTTGACAGGCAGCCTGCACAATTGTCAAGGCATGCCGGACAATTATCATCATTATAACGGCTACTTGACTATGCCGCGCCTGCCGTGATTAACTCAGGTTAAGCTGATTGGTATTGTCTGACTAACGGGGTAAAGCCCGGCCTTTGGATAGCCTGATTTTTTGTAAAGCAGGTTAATATGAAACGGGGCGGTATATGTTTGATTTTGAGATAGCCTATTTCCTGTATAAAATATCCAGGATTTTGGCTGTTTTTGAAGGTAATAAATATAAGTCAAAAGCCTACTATAATGCGGCTATGGCTGTTGACGCATACGATAAATACACGTCTGTTCTTGCTGCCAGGAATAAACTTACAAGTATAACCGGTATAGGAGAAAGCAGTGCCAGGTTAATACGGGAAATTGTTTATACCGGCAGGTGCGCCCTATTGGAAGACCTCGAAAAAAAGTACGGTATATATGATTATTCCCTGTTGTTGTCATATGGAATGAATGACAGGCTAAAAAAGAAACTTTTCAGTTTCGGAATAACGGATTTTGATTTATTGGCATCGGCAGTTAAAAACCATGAATTTGACCGTTTCACCAAGTCTGAAGCGGCGAGTATGCAGGCTTTTGAAAGCAACTACTCCAAAACAAAGGGCAAATTCCTGTTTTCGTATGCTTATTGTCTGGGGAATGAATTGGCTGCATATATCAATGAAATTTTTGCAAAGAATAGCGCCGTGTTGGATTTGAGTTGGCAGGACAAGGTAGAGTACATTCATGTTGTATGCCGGACCAGCCAGTATCAGCATATAAAAGATATATTAACCGTGAATCCCCGTTACAACAAAGTTGAAGACCATAATGGTGAAATAACCTGTGTTGTCCAATTTGGCCTGCCGGTTAAGATAACTTTTGAACAGGTGTTTCGGGAAATAAAGCATGAAAAAAAGCTTCGCGGCGATTTACATATGCATACTGTCTGGAGTGACGGCCGGCATAGCATTGAAGAAATGGCCGAACATGCGGAGGTTTTGGGACGTGAATATATTGGTATCACCGATCATTCATTTTCCCTGAGGGTAGCAAACGGAATTTCAGAGGTAGATGCGAAACAGCAGATCGAAAAAATTCGGGAACTAAAAAAAACAGGGATAAAGGTCCTTGCCGGAATTGAGGTTGAGGTGCTGAAGGATGGAACACTGGATTTCTCTGATGCAATTCTGAGTCAATTTGACTATGTGATAGCCGGGGTCCATACATTTCTTAACCAGGGTCCCCAACAACTTATGACCCGTATTGAAAAGGCGTTAAGCAACCCGTATGTAAGCATTTTTGCCCATCCAACGGCACGGCTGCTTGGACGTCCCGGCATACTGTTTTCCGACAGAGAGCCTTATGCGCTTAATTTTTATTCTATTCTGGAGATATGCAAAAGAAACAATGTTGCCATAGAATTTAATGTATTCCCCGAACGGTTTGATGTCGCGGAAAAATATTTTGACAAAATAATAGACGGCGGGGTCAAGGTTTCCGTCGGGACGGATGCGCATTCACTTGCGCATCTTAACTGCCTTGACTATGCGGAAATCGCGATAGCCGCCTATCCAGATATAAAATCCAGTATTTTAAACTACATGGATGTCAATGAAATCATGGACTTTTTTAAAGGTCAGCGGGCAGGGAAAATTTCCGGTACAGAGACGCGTACTATCGTTAAAACGCATGACTTCAATCATTTTTTTGGACATAATCAGCGCATTATTTCAGGGGAAGACGCCGTTGTCGGGATAGACTTAACCGGGAATGAGGCCAGGGCAAGCGGGTGGTCGGTCATGCGCGGCAATAAAGTGATCACCGCGATGCTGCATAGCGACGATGATATTATTAAGGAAAGCATTAAACACAAGCCCACCGTTGTTTCAATAGACTCGCCGTTGTCGTATCCGGAAGGCCGGTGTTGCGTGAACGAAAATTGCGAATGCAAAAAATACGGAATAATGAGATACTGCGAACGCCTTCTTTCCGCTTTTGGTATAGGGGTGTATCCGTGCCTTATTCCGTCTATGGTAAATTTAACAACAAGGGGAATACGGTTAGCCGAAAAATTTAGAAAGCTGGACGTTAAGGTCATTGAAAGTTATCCGGGCGTTGCCCAGGACATACTGTCTATTCCCCGGAAGCAGAATGGATTACAGCATTTAAAAAACGGTTACAGGAATTTTGGCTTAACCGGCGATTATTTTGCCTCTGTAAGCATAAAACATGACGAGTTGGATGCCATTGCGTCGGCGCTGGTCGGGCTGTTTTATATTAACGGACAATATGTGGAAATTGGCAATGATAAAGAAAACTATCTGGTTGTTCCAAGTGTCGCTGAAAAGCCGAAAAATCCCGTTGTTCTTGGATTGACCGGAAATATTGGCGCGGGAAAAACCACTTTGGCGGAATACCTGAAATTCCGGCACGGTTTTCGAACTCTCAGGTACAGCAAGGTAATATGCGAACTCTATAAGTGTGAAAATGACAGAAAGACGCTTCAAATATTGGGCGCAAAAATTGCAAAAGAGCCGGACAAGCAGCGGGAACTTTCAATTGCGTTGATAAAGCAAATAAACATTGCTCCAAAATACAATTATGTTGTTGACGGACTGAGGCATTTAATAGACTATGAAACTTTGAAGGAACAGCTTGGCGAGCGCTTTACGCTGGTATATATAGACTCAAGTTTTTCCAATATTTACAACAGATACAGGAAAAGATATAACCTTAAACTCTCAAAAGAGGAATTCGTAAAAATAATTAACCATGAATCAGAACAGGACATTTTCCAGTTGGAATTTAAGGCTGCGACGAACTTTTTTGAGAATAACAGAACATACAAAGAATACTTTGAAACATTTGAAAACATATTTAAGGAGTTGCTATGTCGGTAACTATAATTTTTGGCGGACAATACGGTTCAGAGGGCAAGGGTAAAGTTGCCCGTTTTTTTGCCGCCAAAGCACGGGTTTAATACTGTGTGCGCGTGGGCGGAACAAATTCCGGACATACAGTCTACAAAGGGAATCAGAAGTTTATTTTCAGGCTTTTGCCTACCGGAATAATTGAGGAACATGTTTGTGCTGTCCTGCCTGCCGGGTCTTATATTGATTTGGAAATTCTGGAAGAAGAGGTGAGAACAATTGGGTTATCCAAGGACAGGCTGTTCATAGACGGAAACGCCGTCATTATTACTGAAAAAAACAAGAGAACGGAAGCCGCATCGGGATTGCGCCAGGCAATCGGCTCCACCAACAGCGGTACGTGGGCCGCTATTGTAGAAAGGATCCGGAGAAAAGGCGATGTATTTTTTGCAAAAAATTGCAATGGGCTGAAAGAATATATTGTCGATACAAAACACCTTTTGCGCAAGGCCTGCGACAGCGGTGAAAAGGTCATTATTGAAGGAACACAGGGCTATGGCCTGTCTTTACTGCACGCAGAGGATTATCCTTACGCTACAAGCCGTGATACGTCCGCTGCCGGTTTTTTGGCGGAAACAGGCTTAAGTCCTTTTGATGTGGAAAATATCATTATGGTCATACGCACTTTTCCCATAAGGGTTTCTGGCAATTCAGGGCCGCTTAAAAATGAAATAGACTGGGAAATACTTAGGAAAGAACTGGGCTGCGATGAAGATATGACGGAGTATACTTCCTGCACGAACAGGGTTCGCCGTGTCGCACGGTTTGACAAGGATGTCGTACTCAGGGCAATTGAATGTAACCGTCCCAATATCATAGTGCTAAACCATTTAGACTACATCGCTTCAGGTATACGGCAAAAAACCATAGCCGAAACAGCTTCTCTTTTGAAGCGCCCTGTCGATTATTTCGGAGAAAACCCTTTTACGTTAAGCGCAATGATTTAAGAAGGTTTGTATGGCAAGAACTGCCCTGGAAAAATTTAAAGAGTTCGAATACAATGATCCGTATAAGGATATGGCTCCGGCCCTGCTAAATAACGCGGACATTAAGAAATATATAAATAAGGCAGGTATTGTTGATCCTTTTTATGAAAAAGATCTTAATGGAATTACCTACGAAGCTAGGCTGGAAGGTAAAGCGCGTTTCTGGAATTATGATGACAAACACCCCGAAATTAAAGAAAAAAAAGATGTTTATATAATGCGGGAAAAAAATAAATTTTCATATGGCGAAAAATACAAGTATGGATTAAAAATTGTTGATCATATAATACTACAGCCAAACTCAATAACATACATTACTTTGGAGCCGTTTTTTAGAATTCCGGCATATATTGTTGCAAGATTTAATCTTAAAATTAACTTGATATATAAGGGACTTTTGCTTGGAACAGGACCTATTGTCGATCCATGCTTTAAAGGGCATCTGTCTATTCCGTTACACAACTTAACGCTTAACAATTACAAATTGCGCGGCGGCGAGCCTATTATTGCCATGGAATTTACCAAAACAAGCCCGAACAAGTCATGGGATAAGGCAAGGGCAGATGAGGAAGAAGCCGAGATTAAACACTTTTCCGGTGGAAATACGGAGAACAGGGATGTATATTATTATGTCAACAATGCCCTATTAGGGGAAGAAAGCAGCGATATAGTCAGCGCTTCGGTACGTTATTCCACATTAAAGAAAGAACTGGAAAAGAGAAAAAAATGGGATTGGGGGATAATAATTGGAGGTGTTATATCTGTTGTTATACTTATTATAAGTTTAATATATCCGCTTTTTTCGGCATATAATGAGATTCAAAAAGAACGCATAAAATATCAGGAGATTCAATATCAGTTAGAGAAGAAAATCACCGCCCTTGAACAAAGACTTTTGGGAACTGCAAATGATTCTAAAGGTATGGAAGCAAAAACAGAATTACGTGACAAAATCGCCGATTTGGAAACAGGTAATGAAAAAACCAGCCGGTAGTTTTAAGAAATAAAAACTGACATAGGAGAAGGCAATGGCACCGATTAACAGAATTGAGGTTTGCGGAAATATTGCGTCAGGCAAAACGACATTTGCTGTAGCGTGCGGTAAAATGGGATGCAATATAATTCTTGAGGACTTTTCAAGCGTACCGTTTCTTGAAGATTTTTACGGCAACCCGGATGAATTCGCATTTGAAACGGAAACTGCGTTTACCTTGCTTCACTATTATCAATTAAAAAAGCTTGGCTCTGAGCCCGGGGTTTGTGATTTTTCCTTGCTTGATGACTATGCTTTTGCCTTGACCACTTTGACGGAACGAGAGTTTATTATCTACGAAAAAATGTTTGACTATATAATAGCGAAAATTGGCATACCGCAAAAAATAATCCGTCTTGATGCGCCAATAGACGTATTATTTAATCGGATAAATAAGCGCGGCAGGAGGGATGAACATTCTATATCCACGAATTATTTGTTAAGGATACAAGAAAACATGAATAAAGCATATTCAAGGAAGTTCGCGGCTGTACCTATATTAGAAATAAACACCACCGATACAAGTCCGTCCGAATACGATATTGACTTCATATCAATTATAACCAAATAAGTGCAATACCTGTCATGATACATTGCAGGGCCGGCGCATATAAAGAAACCGGTACGACTGATAGCGGCGGATTTAGGTATCAACGAGAACATGCTGCGCCGGTGGACGCGGGAGGCGCGGGATTCTGGAGGCACAGGCCTGCCGCTGGACTTTACCCCATTAGGTAGAC
>JAISLM010000039.1 GCA_031290855.1 Spirochaetaceae bacterium | reverse complement strand
CGCTTTCCCGTACCTTGAACGCCTCGGGAAAGCCCCGTCTCCCGCTTGTTTCCCCGCGCATAAAACCTTCGCCCGGCTCAAGCCGGGCGGGGCTTTGTATATTTCCACGCAAAGGAGTTTCCCATGAAAAAATTTTTCGCGATTCCGCTTGTAGTGTTTCTGGCCGCGACCGCCTTTGCCCAGCAGCGCCTGCCGCTCGAGGCCGCCCTGGCTAACGCCGCCGCCCACCTGGGCGAGAGGCTGCCGCGCGGCACGGCCCTCCTGGCGCTCAAACTGGGCGCGCCCTCCGGGGCTTTGTCGGACTACGCGTCTGACGTGTTTACGGCCCGGCTGCTTGCCCTGGGGGCCTTTACCCTGGTGGAACGGGACGCCGCGGTTCTGCGGGGCATCGAAACGGAGAGCGCCTACCAGCTTTCCGGCAGCGTGGACGACGACAGCGTGGCGTCCATCGGGCATCAGTCGGGGGCGCGGATCCTGGTCATGGGGGCCGTCGCCCGGCTGGGGACGGAGTACCGCCTGACGGTGAGGGCGGCAAGCGTCGAAAAGGCGGAAGTCCTCGCGGCCTACACCGCCCTGCTGGAAAACGCCGGGGAATTCAAAAAACTGGCCGCCGCGCCCGCCGGCGTAACCGAGGGCCGCCCGCAATGGATAACGCGGCCCCTGGAAGGGGGCAGGTCGAAGTACGAAAACACAACTGCCCTGGGGGTATCGTCCTGGTACTACGACGTGGGGATGTCGACAAAGACCACGACGGAACAACGGGCCCGGCAGCGGGCCACGCAGAACGTCCAGGCGAACATCGCGGCCACCATCGCATCGGACTTTAAGGCGCGGCTGGACATTACCGAATATTCCCTCTTTAAGGACTGCGATATCGAAGACGCGGAACGCCTTGTCGAGACGGCGATAAGCAGCTCAATCAAAACCCGCGTCCCCCGCTACGAGCCCCTGGAATGGCACGTCGAGACCGGGGTCAACGCCGAAGGCAGGGAGTGGTACACGGCGTACGTGCTGGTGCGTTTTCCCCGCAGGGACATTCTGGACGCGGTGGAAAAGATCGAGCCTCCCGCGGTAGCCAGGGCCATCATCTCCCAGGCGGTCAAACAAAAGATCATCGAACCGCAGAGCGCCCAACAAAGCGCGGCGGCCGAAGAGGAAATGATCGAAGGGCTGCTTGAGGCGCGGGACTACGCGATAGAGAGCATTGAAGACGGGCTGACGGGGAATTAAGGAGTTTGTCATGAAGAAGATGTTTTTTAGTCTTTTGGTTTTGCTGCCGGCCATGGGCGCTTTCGCCCAGGAACCGCCCGGACAGGGACTGCCCCGGCTGGCGGTGGTGGAGTTCAGCACCAACGTGAGTACCGAAAAGGCAAAGGCGGACAGCCTGACGGTACGGAACCTGGTGGAATCGCAGATGGTCGCCACGGGGAAATACCAGATCGTGACCCGCGCGGAGATAGACAAACTGCTGAATAACCAGCAGATAGCGGTAAGCGATATTTCCAGCGCGGAGAACGTGAAGAAACTGCAACTGCAGAATATCAGCTATATCGTTACCGGATCGGTGGACGCGATGGACGCGGACTACGCGGTAACGGTCAAGATACTCGACGTATCCACGGGGGAGTTCAGCCACAGCGACAACGATTTTATGGGCGGGAGTTCGCGGGAACTGTACACCGGGGTCAATACGCTGGTGGGCAAGTTTGTCGCGGAGGTGTCTTCAAGCGGGGACAGGGTAACACAGAGCGGAGCCTCAAAAATCTACAAGATAGGCGATTTTGGTCCCGCGGGCGGCATCGTGTTTTATGACAAAGGCGTATTCTCCGCAGGCTGGCGTTATCTGGAAGCGGCGCCTGTGGAAACGGAATTTACCGCTCAGTGGGGAGCGTATAACAAAGTTGTTGATGGAACCGGTAACGGTATAGGATTCGGCAAACGGAACACCCAGGCGATTGTGGAATTTCTGCGAAAGCAGGGGGAAACAGGCCGGGCGGCCCAGCGTTGCGCGGACCTTGACTTTGACGGTTTTAACGACTGGTTTCTGCCCAGCAAGGACGAACTGAATTTGATGTACAGGAATCTAAAAACCAAGGGCCTGGGGGAATTCAGCGGTAGTTGGTACTGGTCCTCGTCGGAGTACAATAATGGTAGCGCGTGGCCACAGTATTTCAGCGATGGCAAGCAGAGCTACGGCGCCAAGGATTATGCATTCTCGGTTCGGGCCGTCCGGGCTTTTTAGCAAAGAGGGAGGAGTGAGGACTAATTGCTCATTGTTAATTAAGGAGTTTGTCATGAAGAAGATGTTTTTTAGTCTTTTGGTTTTGCTGCTGGCCACGGGCGCTTTCGCCCAGCAGCTTATTACCGTGGCGGTAAGCCCTTTTGACGCGCGGGGCGGCTTTACCAGGGACGATGCCGATACGGTGTATGAACTCTTTGTGGGGGAACTCGCGGTCAGCGGATCGGTTCGGGTGGTGGACCGGGGCAGCTTTGACAAAATAATGGCGGAACTGCAATTCCAGCAGTCGGACTGGACAAACGGCAACCGGGTGGCGGAGTTCGGCAAAGCCCTGGGCGCGAACAGCATTATCCGTGGGCAGCTTATGACTCTTGGAGGGAAGCCGGTTATCACCGCGAGCGTTTTGGACATAAACACGGCGCAGATACTCTCGTCCGGCAGTTTGCAGTTAAACGATTTAGGGGAATTATTCGGCAAGATGCCGGGTTTTGTAAAAGACACGGTAAAGGCTCTGCCCAAACCCGTATATAAGATAGGGGATACGGGGCCCGGCGGCGGCATTGTTTTTTTTGCCGAAGGGGGCACGTATAAGGAGGTAAGCGGATTATTGGGCAGGGCTTCCTGGAACGAAGCGCTTACCCTTGCCCGCGCTTACAAAGGCGGCGGTTATTCCGATTGGCATTTGCCGACACGCTCGGAACTTGATTTTGTCTACAAAAACCTGCGGGCAAAGAACATCGGCGGCCTGGGAAATGATTGGTACTGGTCCTCGTCGGAGTACAGTAATGTTAGCGCGTGGGGCCAGAATTTCAGCGATGGCAAGCAGTACGACTACTTCAAGAATAGTGCACTCTCGGTTCGGGCCGTCCGGGCTTTTTAAATGAGCCTCCGCAGGGCAAGCCCTGCGGTATCTTAAGCTTCGCCTTTGTTTGAACGAAGGCTCGTTCGATAGGAAGTTTATAATACCGTCTGGTTTAATCAGCCCGTTGGGCTGGCAATTAGAAGAAGGATTCATGCGCCGCTATACAGCGGCGTGGAATTGTACCAATTTTTTGTAAGCGTTACGGCATCTGAGCCGCGGCAAGCCGCGGGGTATTAAACCAGACTTTCGAATGAATAGTGATTAATGAGGAATGGGGAAGAATGAAAAAACTATTGTTTCTGATGTTCGCGCTGTGCCTGTGCGCGGGGCTGTTTGCCCAGACAAATGACAAGGCGGAGGATCTGCGCATCCAGAGGCGGCTTATGGGGCTCAAGATGGAGGGGCTTATCCCCATGCGTTTCGCCAGCGCCCTTGACGGAACGCCCATAGCGGGCGCGAAGGTGGCGATAGAAGGCATCGGGGAGTTCGAGACGGACCGCGAGGGCATCGTCACGTTCCCGGAACGCGACGACGGCTTCTTTACCCTGGAATTTTCAAAAGAAGGCTTTGTTACCACAAAAATAGGCTTTGAGATAAAGCTGAACAACCTGCCCGGCGGCCGCTTTTCGATCTCCCCCGAACTGCCTCGGGGCTTTCGCGTTGTGCTCGACTGGGGCGAAAAGCCGGAAGACCTGGACCTGCATCTTGAAAAGCGGGGAGGCTATCACATCGCGTTCTGGAACGCCCACGCCGCCGAGGACGGCAGCGCCTTCCTTGACCGGGACGACACGCGGAGCTACGGCCCCGAAACCATTACGGTGGAACGGGTAGACGGCGAGGCGGTCTACGACATCTACGTTACCGACTATACCAACCAGGATCAGCCGTCCTCCCGCGCCCTTTCCCAGTCCGGGGCGGTGGTGCGGATCTACGGCGACAACCGCCTGCTGGAAGCGTTCACCGTACCCCCCGGCAGGCCGGGAACGACGTGGCGGGTGTGCGGGATTGCCGGGGGCAGGGTGGTAAGATGAAAAAATTATTGTTTTTATGCGGGGCTTTCGTCCTGGCGGCGAATTTCGCCTCTGCCCAGCAGATCCCCCCCGGCTGGGACATAAACCCGCCAAAAGATACGGCCGGGCTCAAGTACCAGGTGGGGGTTTCCCTGCCCTCCGCGACGGAGCAGGAGGCTTTCAAGGGCGCGTGGCAGAACGCTTTACAAAACTTCGCCTCCTCAATAGCCACGCGGGTGGAGAGCCTTACCAGCGTAAGCGTCCGCGAGGAAGGCTACGACAGCGACATTGCCGACGCCTATCCGATACAGGTGGAAACCTCGTCCTTTTCCACCCGGGTCCCGTTAAGCGGGGTGCGCGAGGCGGCGCGGAAAATCGAACACCGGGGGGGCGCGTATACGGCGCGCGTCCTTGCCGCGATGAGCGATGAGGATTATCAAAAAGCGCTCCGCTACATCGAAAACGAGGAGGCCGCTTTTCTGGCCTACCGTTTTTTTGAGCAGAAGGCAAAGGGCGTTACGCGGCTTTCCGGCAACAGGCCCGCCGGGTACGCCGATTTTTATTCATGGCTGCGGGACAACTGCGTTACCATAAGCTTTGCCGGAACAGGCGGCCAGGCGGAATACCTGGGGCAGACGGAAATCTTCTGCAAAAAGCTGTACCGCGGCGCGGTTGTTTTCGCCGGGATCATAGACGGAAACCCCGCGCGCGTCATCTACGATTCGCCGCGCCATTACGACGGCATTGTCCGGGCCTTGCAGGATTTCGGGATGTTTACGATAAAAAAAGAAAATGCCGCCCTGGTTCTCACGCCCGGGGGGCGCTCTTCCCCCGCCGCTTTCCGGTCCGCCGTCGCGGACATGAAGGACGGGTCAAAGATCTGTGGAACCGGCATAGAAGTGATACAGACCGAAAACGGCGATGTTTTGAAGTCCTCAAACCTGGTGATACCCCAGTTTATAACGGCGGCAGCGCGCCAGTTCGGTTTAAACGCCGTCCGGTTTAACCTGCCCGGCGAATATACAAACAGCGCCTTTCTCGACGAGGCGGCCATTATCGGCTATATCAACGCGAACGTCAAATCGTTTCCCGCCCGGTTTGTTGCCATTGTTTTTGCCGGGACGCGGCTTTCACCGGGCGTGGCGGCGTACAATGTCCCGCCCTCTATCACGGCCTCGGCGCGTTTTACCCTGTACGACGTGCTGACGGGGGAGACGGTCAGTTCCGCCGAAGCCGACACGCGGGGTTTTGTTTTCTCCCCCGCCAACTCGCGGCAGCAAACGGTCGTCGCCGAAAGCCGCCGCGCCCTGCAATTCCTGTACGACCCCAAAAACAAGCCGGGTCTGGCGGGGATAATGGCGGACGTGCTGGGGAAATGAGCCTCCGCGCGGCAAGCCGCGGGGTATTAAACCAGACTTTCGAATAACAGCCGGCGGCGCCGGGTTGCGCGCAGCGCGTTTTTATAAACAAATACTGGTGTAACCCTCCGTCATTCGATATACTGAAAATCCAAATAAAGCACTGTCAGACTTTTTGCTATTCATTTTCATTTCCCTTCTATCTCTGTATAATTAGTATCTGTCTATAATGTAGACACGTTGTTGCCGGCAGTTGCGGATTCCGCTTTTTGC
Organism: Spirochaetaceae bacterium; assembly: GCA_031290855.1. GTDB lineage: Bacteria > Spirochaetota > Spirochaetia > Treponematales > Breznakiellaceae > JAIRMY01. The sequence goes on along the minus strand of JAISLM010000039.1, from coordinate 1,480 downwards.
TTTAGCCGGGTTCCCTCCCCAGTACCCGCTCTTCAAGAAAAGCCGCCACCCCTTCGCCGGCGTTGGAACCTATGCGGAAGGTGGCTTTTTCCAGCGCCGCTTTGGCCGCGTTGGCCGGCGCCGCGGAATAGCCGGCAGCCGCAAACATGGAAAGGTCGTTTTCCTCATCCCCAAAAACGATTGTGTCTTTCGGATCGATGTCGAGATACTTTAGGGCACGGGCAAGCCCCGCGCCTTTGGAAACGCCTTTCGCCAGAATTTCCAGGTAAATGGGAGAAGAACGCACCAGGGTAACGGAATCGCCGAAGCGTTCCCGTATGGAATTTTTTAACTCCTCGTGATACTCCTCTTTGGTGATAAACATACATTTGATGATGCCCGGAAGCCCCGGCGTGGAAAGGGCGGCCTCAAGGTCTCCCGCGCGGGCCTGGAGTCCCGAATTTTTAAGGTAGTATTCCGATTCGGGACCAAGCTTTTCGGTTAAAAGGATTTCTTTGTCAGAGGCGCCGAAAGTCCCGGCGGGAAGAGCCCCCGCGGGAAAATAGACCTGTAGATAAAGGCCCTTTTTCCGCGCCAGTTCCAGGCAGAAAAGAACGGGAGCGGCGCCAAGCAGTTCGGCGTGGATTGTTGTGCCGCCGGGCATGTCAAGCACTTCGGCGCCGTTGTAGTAAATCTGGGGCCCCGATGTCCCGATGGTTCTGCGGTAAGGCTCTACCGATTCAACTCCCCGGCCCGTGGAAAGGATCACCTTGATTCCCTTTTCCATGCACGCGCCGAGGGCTTTAAGGGTTCTGTCGCCCAGGGTTTTATCCGGCATGAGGAGCGTTCCGTCCATATCGGAAGCAAGAGCTTTTATATTCGTATGTTTTTCCATAATTTCCTGACGATGAATTTCCTAAAGATGAGCCTGAATCGCTTCCGCGGCGGCCCGGCCGTCGGCAATGGCCCTGACTACAAGACTCGCTCCGTTTCTTGAATCGCCCGCCGCCCATACCTTGGGATTGCTGGTATGAAAACTCCCCCGGGTCCGTATGTTTCCCCGTTCGTCGGTCTCAAGCCCAAGATCGGCTGTCAATCCCTTCTGAACCACATGGGTAAAACCCATGGCAAGAAGCACAATGTCGGCGTCTATCTCAAAAGCGGAATCCGGAACCTCGCTCATGTTCCAGAGACCGTCCTTTCGTATCCATTGTACCCCGCATACCCGCGCCGCTTCTACCCGGCCGTTCCCGGTAAAAGCCCTGGTGTTAACCGACCAGAGCCGTTCCCCGCCTTCCAGGTGGGAACTTGAGGTTTTAAGCACTTTCGGCCAAAGCGGCCAGGGCTCGTCGTCCGGCCTGTGTTCCGGCGGCCTGGGCAGCACCTCTATCTGGGTTACCTGCCGCGCTCCCTGTCTGTTGGCCGTTCCCACGCAGTCCGCCCCGGTATCGCCGCCGCCTATAACCAGGACGCGCTTTCCGTAGGCGTTCATGCCGTCCGG
>JAISLM010000038.1 GCA_031290855.1 Spirochaetaceae bacterium | reverse complement strand
CCTACAAAGATTTGGTATTAAACCAGACGATATTATAAACTTCCTTACAGAACGAGCCTCCGCTCCAACCAACACAACGCTTAAGATACCGCGCGGCTTGCCGCGCGGAGGCTCATTTGGCTAGGCAGGTGGTAAACGTCATGCAAAACAGCTCGACGCAGTTTTGCGGCGGGTGGGTTCATTGTTTTCACATCCAGTCTGGCGCTACTTATGGGGATTTTTATCCTCTTACCGCGTCATTTGTCCAGTCCCTCCACTTTTTGGTTAAATTTATATGGACAGCCTTGACTATAAAACGTGATTCAAGTTATTATCTTGATTTTGTGACATGGAGGGTAAAACCGGGGATAAAAAATTTTTGGTGGAAATGGAAAAATCCCTTGCGAAGTTAAAAAAGGAGATCATCGACAATCTTGTTGTCAGCAATAAAGACTTTAAGGATATAGTCGAGGGTATGGACCCGAAAGACTTAGCCGATATTGCATCGGATGATATAGACAGAAAGATGATTGAGGCTATCGGCGCAAAAGAGTTGAAGCGGCTGAAACAGATAGATTCCGCATTGACACGGATAAAGCAGGGTAAGTACGGACGCTGTGTTAAATGCGGCACGATGATACCGCAGGACAGACTGGAGGCCATTCCGTATGCGCTGATGTGCATCAAATGTAAAAGTGCGGACGAAAGGCGTTACCGCTGAGTATGCGGCTTTGATGACGGACAGCGAGGCGTACTGCCGTTCAACCTGCGAGGAACTTGCCGGACTTGCGGTATTTTCAGGACTGAGGAAGGACCCGTTGCTGCGCGCATTCGTTAAGCTGCTTAAGCCTGAAAGCGCTGAACGCGGCTGCGGCCCGCTGGTAGCGGGCTGGGCGCGGTTTACGGCGCTTTATGCGCGTTATGCCTGCGAAGCGCCGTTTTACCGTATCCTTTACCGCCTTGCGCTTGCCGACGTGAACAGCTTTACACTTGCCGCGGAACGGGATGATTGGGACGGAGGAGGCTTTTTGGCGGCTCTTGTGGCGAACGATCTAGCGGCGCTGTCCCGTGTGGCAACGTTTGACTTCAGGCGTTTGGCCGGTTTTTACTCGGAATTGTTTTGCGGGGCGGGCAAGGAGGCTTTGGCGCGTATTAGTTCGGAGGCGCGGCTCCTGGCGGAGGCCGGCATACAGGCGGCGGACGATCGGTGGACGCCCGCCGCCTTTGCCGCTTTTATACGCGAGAATGGCGCGGGCGACCTTGCCGGACACAGGATGTTCTGCATTGAGGACGGGAAGCTGCGTCCCGCCGCCAATAGCGATCCGGTACGGCTGGCCGGAATGTCCGGGTACACGGCGGAACGGCAAGTCGTAATTTCCAACACGCTGCGTTTTCTTTCAGCCGGCGGCGGGAAAGATGCGGCAAATTTGCCTCGGGCAAACAACATCCTGCTGTACGGTGACAGAGGCTGCGGAAAGTCCGCCACTGTAAAGGCGGTTTGCAACGAGTATGCGGAGCGGGGGCTTAGGCTTGTAGAGCTTCGAAAGGCGGAACTAGCGTCGCTGCCCACCGTGATGGGTATGCTTGCCGGACGCGGGCTGCGTTTCATCCTCTTTATAGACGATCTGTCGTTCGATGCCGGTGACGGGGATTTTATGATGCTGAAGGCGACGCTTGAAGGCGGTATCGAAACGATGCCCCCCAACGTAGTGATCTACGCGACCAGCAACCGCCGCCACTTTGTAAAGGAGCCTCGTTCCGACAGGCCTGAATCCACAGGCGATGTTCGGGCCTTCGACACAATGCAGGAGCAGCTTTCCCTTGCCGATCGGTTTGGCGTTACCGTTATATTCAGTTCCCCCTCGCAGGATGAGTATCTGCGTATCGCGGAGTTCATTGCGCGGCGGCACGGAGCGCTGCCCGAAGACGCGGACGCGGCCCGGCTTCAGACCTTCAGGGAAAACGCGCTGCGCTGGGAACGCTGGTTCAACGGACGATCCCCGCGCACCGCCGCCCAGTTTGTTGAGTGGTTGTCCGGCGGCGATGACTTTCCATGGGAATAGCTTCAAGCAAAACTTTCCAGGTTTGTTTCGGCGCCGCCACTTTTATGCGGCGACTTTTATTCGCAAAGTCTGGTTTAATACCGCGCCGAACCTTTGGTTAGCGCTTGCCGCGCGGAGGCTCATTCGCAAACAGAAAAAACTTGCTTTTTTTCGGGATGTCAATTAAGATGATATAAACAGCTACCGACCCGTCAGGTACGGGAGGCGGCAAACTAGGCATCATATTCCGGGACCACATTTCGGGGATGGGGATGCCTTGATGAAATTTCCGCAGTGCGGACCGACCCAAGGAGGATCCTGTGATGCCTTATACAGCGGCATTTCAATTCGGGTGACTTTACACCCGCCTTTTCAATCACACAAATTTTTAAAGACGCGCCAAGGCTTATCGCCTGGTCGCGGCGCGAGCGCCGGTAAACGGGGCCGCGTGATTTTAACGGACTGACCTGAGGAGGTTTTGTTATGCCCAAAGTGAAAAAGCTTGTTTTGGCAAGTTTACTGCTTGCAATTCTGATAATAGTGGAGCGTCTTGTTTCGATACAGACGCAGTTTTTGCGGATAAGTTTTGCCTACGTGCCTATAATGCTGTGCGCGATCCTGCTGGGGCCTGAATGGAGCGCGGGCATCGCGGCGCTGGGCGACTTGATAGGGGCGACGCTGTTCCCAAAGGGCGCTTTTTTCCCCGGTTTTACGCTGAGCGCCTTGTTGACGGGCCTGATACACGGGCTTTACCTTTACAACACAAAGAACAACAAACAGTTCCTGCTGCGCGTTATTCTAAGCACCCTTACCGTTTTGGTCTTTATACATATAGGTCTGACGAGTCTGTGGCTTGTAATAATGTACAAGAAGGCTTTCATAGCGTTCGCTTCGACACGGGTGATTTCCGCCGCGATTCTGATTCCGATAGAGGCGGGTACCATCTTTTTGCTAAAGGTGTTTCTGGACCCGGCGATAAAAAAATTCCATGCTTCAATCAAGGATACGGAAGATGAGACTTATATACCGCCTGACGGCGGGGCGCGGGAAGCATAGGGAAAAGACTAAAAAAAGGGGCCTGTATGTCAAAAGTGAAAAAAATAGTCCTTTCGGGTTTACTTCTTGCGGTTTTGATAGTTTTGGAGCGCGTTATCGCGTTTGAGACGCAGTTTCTGCGCTTCAGTTTCGCGTATGTGCCTTTGATGCTGTCCGCGATTATGCTGGGACCGGCGTGGAGCACGGGCATCGCGGTGCTTGGCGACGTTATCGGTATGTTGATGTTTCCAAAAAGCGCTTTTTTTCCGGGTTTCACGCTCAACGCCCTGTTGACCGGGCTTATATACGGACTGTTTCTTTACAACACCAAAAACGACAAACAATTTTTACTGCGCCTTATTCTAGGCACGCTCACCGTTTTGATTGTCGTGCATTTACTCCTGACGAGTCTTTGGCTTTCCATCATGTATAAAAGCGCGTTTATCGCGCTGCTTTCGGCACGGGTGCTCATTGCGGCTATTCTTCTTCCGATAGAGGTGGGTACTATGTTTTTCCTTAAAAAGTTTTTGGACCCGCTGGTAACAAAATTCATGGCGCCGGAAGAAGGTACCGAAAGGCCACTCGTGCCGGATAGTGAAGCTAACAACCGGGAGGAACACTATGATACAAGTGTCTAACCTGTACTATGAGTATCCTTCGGGAAAAGCCGCGCTGTACGACATCAACCTGCGTATACAAAAAGGCGAATTTGTCGCGGTGGTGGGACACAACGGCTCCGGAAAGTCCACGCTTGCCAGAATCATGGCGGGCATAGAACGTCCGAGCCGGGGTTCCTGCGTGATAAAAGGCATAGATACCCGCGACAAGGCAAAATTTCTTGAACTGCGGAAGACGGCGGGTATCG
>JAISLM010000037.1 GCA_031290855.1 Spirochaetaceae bacterium | reverse complement strand
CGTATGTTAAAGCAAAACGCGGGCAAGCGCACATATATTTACATGAGACATTTAAGAATGCTGAAACAGGGCGTGTGGTACGAAATCAGTACCCGCGTCAACAACAGGGAACCTCTGTTCCGCGGGGGGCGGGCGCCGGCGCTGTTCGGACGGGTGTTCCGGGAGACCGCGCACAGGTTTGTCTTCGCGGTCCGGGGGCTGAGCCTTGCCGGTGACCGGCTGGCCTTTTACATCATGCCCGCGGACGGGTTTGAGCTGCCCGCGATAATGAAATGGCTGAAGCAGACCTTCGCCATTAGGTACAACCGGGACAATGGACGGACGGGGCACCTGTGGGGCGACCGGTACCGGTCGCGGATTCTGGAAGGGGAGCCGCCGGACGGCGTGGAGGCGGCGGGAACCCCGCCGGACGGCGGCGGGGTCAGACCCCGCAGCGGGCGACACCTCGCCGGGGCCGCAGCGGCGGGAGCCCCGCCGGCACACGGCGGGGTCAGACCCCATAGCGGGAAACGCCTCGCCGGGGCCGGGGCGGCGGGAGCCCCGCCGGCACACGGCGGGGTCAGACCCCATAGCGGGAAACGCCTCGCCGGGGCCGGGGCGGCGGGAGCCCCGCCGGCCCGTGGGGTCAGACCCCGCAGCGGGAAACGGGCGGCCGGGCCCGCGTTTTTCCGCCTATACCCCTTTCCCGCCGCCCCTGCGCCCGGATAAGCGGCATAATCCGCCCGCAGAAACACCGCGGCCGCAATTTTCCTCCCCAAACCGAACCCGCCCAGGGGGATACCTCTGCCCTGAAAGCCCAAAACTTTGGTTTTTGGGAAAGTTCTAACCAGGGATGAGCTATGGAGGCGGCTGCCGGGGCGTCCGCGGGATAAGCCCCGCGGACAAACCCCCCCGCGCCCATCGCGGGGGGGTTTACGGCGTGACGGAGTCTAACGGACACGCCGCCCCGGCCCGGCTTTCGCAAGCCGGGCCGGGGCGGCGGCGTAACCCGCGCTGCGCGGGTTCCGCCCGCCTCAAGCCGCGCAAGCGGCTTGAGGCGCCGGCTGTGGACGCCGCCGGCGGGCGGAATTGGCTTAGTTTGAGGTTGCCGCCAGCGTAGCGCCTGCCTTTATCGTGACATTATCGTCGGCCGTTTTACCGGTGATTGTCGCGTCGTTGGCCGGAGTCGCAACGCCGCCGCTGATAATGCCCGCCTCAGCGCCGTCAGCGGCGCTCGCGCCTTTTATGACAGGGTCAGTGCCGCTGATCGTTACGCTGTGGCTGTCTTGGGTGAGGTTCAAGTTAGCGTTGACGGTATCGCCGGTGCCGAGTTTCAGCGCGCCGAGAATTCCTTCTTGGGCCAGCAGTTTCAGGCTCGCCCCCGTCGTCGCCACATAGGGGAACACGATCGCGCCTTTTCCGGATATGTCTATCGTAGCGTTCCTGACGGTAAGCGCCGCATGGTCGCCTGCTGTGTTGCCTTTGGCGAGCGTGATGACCGCGCTGTCGTCCGTCAACGCCTTCAGCACGGGCGTAGTGCCGCTGCCGGCGATAGCCGCCTCCGTCGCCGCGCTAGACGAGAAAGTGATGCTCGTGCCAGCGCCGTCCGCCTGCCACTCGCCGCTTGCGCCGCCTGAGATGCTCGCGTTACCAAGCACCACCTTGCCCGCGCCGGACAGCTTCGCGCCGCCGCTGGAGGCCGCGCCGACCAGCACGAGCGCTGCGTCTTCATCCGCCACCGTGAGGTCCTTGCCGCCCAGTACCAGCTCCGCGCCCGGCGCCACGATGATCTCGCCGCCGGTAAGCGTGAGGTTCTGCGCGCCCAGCGTGATCTTCTTGTCCGAGTTGTCCGGCGTGAGGATCGCGCCGGCAGTATCCGGTGTCAGCACGGTGCCTTCCGCAAAACTGAGGAAGGCGCTGTTTTCATAGTCATAGAAGTCCTCAATGAACTCCGCGCCGCCGTTCAGCGTTACGGCGGCCTTAAGCGTGACTGCCCCGCCGAAGCCGACCGGGCCATCGAAGGCCGACGCCGCGCCGAAAATGACCGTGCCGGCAAAACCGCGCAGCTTGCCGCTCCCCGTCACGGTGATCGCGTCCAAATCGCCGCCCACATCGCCGACGGCAACGGCGGGCAGGCCGCTTTCGACGAGGAGTTTCGCCTTGGCCGCCGCCAGCGGACCCGCAAACAGCGCACCGGAGCCGCCGACCGTTGTCAGCGCCGCGAAGGTCGCGGCGGTGAAATTCGCTTCACCGTTCACGGTAAGCGCCGTAAGCGCCGCGAAAGTCGCGGCCTCGAATTTCGCCTCACCGTTCACGGTGACGGCCCCGGTCTGGCTTGCGAAGGTCCCCGAGGTGAATTCCGCCTTACCGTTTATCGTGATCGCGCCCGCGCCGCCTACTAAAGTGCCGGTCTCGTGCGTCAGGTCTGTCCCTTCCGGCACGGTCAGGGCATCGCTGCCGGCCACATCCCCGCTGGACGCGATTTTGCCGCCAAGAGCGGCGATTTTGCCGAGGGCCGCAATCGAGGTCGTAGTCGTGCTAACCGTGCCCTTGTTGTCGATGCTTACGCCGGTGAAGGTTGCGGGCGCCGCGCCGAGTGCCAGCGTGTTGCCGTTCTTGACGGTGATGGTTTTCCCGCCGGAGAACGGCGTGGCGTGGCCGGGCGCGGTCACCGTGTTGGTGCTTCCCCCTATCTCGACGTTCTGCGAAAGCTGCCACGTCGCGGTCTCGCTAGCCAAGGTCACGGCACCGGTGAGGATCACCTTCCCGCTGCCGGGCAGCAGGGTAACGAGCGTCTCCACCGTTTCCGGCGTCGTAGTTCCGGTGGAGACCGTGCCGTCGTTGGTGACGGTGGTGAGCGCGCCGCTGTCGGCGGTGCTGCCCGTAAGCGTGTCACCCGTGTTTGCCAGGGTCAGCGTCCCGCCGGCCTCGACTTTGAGCGAGGCGGGGCTGGTAACGTTGATGGTGCTATTGGTACCGTTGGTGGTCGCAAGCACGCCTTCGACAACCAGCGCCCCCGCCGGCGTGAAGTTCCCGCTAATCGAGTTGCCCGCAGCGGCCAGTATCAGCGTTTTGCCCGCCGGAACCCCGGACGCGTCCAGGCCGGTGATGCCCGTCCCGACCCTAAGCGATCCGCCCTCCGGGATATTTGCCATCACTGTCGCAAGGTTCGTCGCGGTAAGCGCTACGGGGTCGGAGGTGCCGTCGCCGTAACTGCCCGCGGTCACCTTCACGCTGGCGGCGGGGCTGTAGTAGGTGACCAGGCCGTCCTGGACATCGTCCAGCGCCGCCTGGGGCACGAAGGGCAGTATGGCAAGGCCCTGGCCCGTTATCCACCCGCCCGCTTCAGCCGTGATGCGGCCCGCCGTACCGGAGACGCCGCTCGCGTTAATCGACGCGCCCGACGCGATTTCCAGCGTGCCGCCGCCTTCCAGGTCAAGCGTTCCGCCCGGCGTGACCTTGGCGTCCTTTGCCGCCACGACAAGCGTCTTGCCAGCCGGCACGACGCCGTCCACGGTCAGAGTCGGAGTACTTACACCGTCACCGATAAGCTGTACGACGCTGTTCACTTTGAAGAGCGCTTCCAACTGGGCTGCGTTAACCGTGGCAGCGGCGAGTATGCCCGGCCCCGGCGCGCCCGAGGAGCCGTCCGAGCCCGCGGGGCTTTCGCAGCCGCTAAGAATAAATGCCGCGCCAAGCAAAGCGGCGGCAAAACCTAAAATTAGACCCTGTTTTTTCATAGAGTCCTCCTAAAAAATTGTTCTTCCGGGCCAGGCCCGGACGTGTACGCCATCGCTGTGGATGGCGCGCTTGCCGGGTTCCCCGCGCACGGGCAGAAGCCCGGCGCGGAAAACCCTTGTACAAAAAAGGAGGGGAGCGTATTGAAAAGCCAGGCCTTTTGTGGTAGGATTCATACGTTCTTACAAGCCCCGGTTCAGCGTTTTCGTGCAAAGAAAATCGCGCTGTTCCGGGGCTTCCTCTTTTGTATATACTACATTATAGCATGGGGGGGGGGGGGGGGGTACACAAGTTACCCCGGCATTTTTTTTGCGTTTTTTGCAAAAAAAAAACATGGTTTGGGGCCGTCCGGCGCGGGACATCAGGAAAAACGGCGAATCGGGGACAGCCAAAATGGAATATGAGGGCCGGCGGGGCGGCAAAGGGCGCGGGCGGCAGGATAAGGCGGGAGGCCGCGGGGGCGCTGCGGGGGCGGCAGCCCCCGCTGAGGGGGGTGACGGAAGACCGCGCATGCGGGCGGTAGGCAGGGGGGAGGCTTCCCCCCTTTAGCGATGTTCATCAATGGGCAGCGGGCGGCAGGTAATCGATGATGGGCGGCGGATGACGGGTGACGGGGGAAAGGTGGGCAAATTTACCACTTATTAACGGCAGGCGGCGGAAAAGTACCGATATATTTGGTATGGGATGCTTGTACCGGGTAAAGAAGGCTTGTTTTTGCGTTTTTTTGTGCGCCTGCGCCGCGGCCTGTACGTTTGACTACGGGCAGACGGAGGCCGTAGAATCGCCGTATCCTGAGATAACGATGGAAGATTTGGAGTATACCAGGGTGCGAAAGGGCTCGCTGCTTGCCCGCCTGCAAGCGGAGTTTGCGGAACGCTACGAGAAGCGCCGCCGTATGGAATTGAAAAACTACAGTTTTGAGCAGTATAATAGCACAAACGAGGATATCGATTCGGCGGGTTCGGGGGGGAGCGCGTCGATAGAGCTGGATACCAGCAACATCCAGATGTTTGAGGGCGTTGAAATAACCGTGGATACCGAAGACCTTGCGCTGGAAACGGCCCGGCTCGATTGGGACAACGGCAAGAAAACGCTCATGGGCGGCGAAAACGATACTGTCAACATTCAACAGCCCAACGGGACTAATTTTGGCGGCATAGGCTTTTCGGCGGACATGCGCTCGCGGGGCTGGGCGTTTTCGTCCAGGGTTTCGGGCGTCTATGTGAATGAAGACGAGGAAGATGACGGGGACGAGGCCGCCGGCGGCGAGGCCGGCGCGGGAGCCGTCGATGACGGGGCCGGTAATGGGTCCGGCGCGGGAGGACTTTCCGAATGACCGCGCCGTGAATAGGATTGGGGCGATGGGAAGATCAACAGTTTTATCCTGCGTGTTTTTCTGTGCGGGGGCTTTTTTTGTCTTTGGCGCCGATACTTTTACGTTTAAAGCGGACAAGATGAGCGGGAACAAGGCGACGGGAAAAGAGGTTACGATTCTGACCGGCAACGCCGAGGTTAGATCCGATAATCTGCTGCTGAAGGCGGACAGGATCGAGTTATTGGGAAAAGACAACAATTTGATAGACTGTTTCGGGTCGGTCTGGGGAAACCAGGAAGAAAAGGAAATTTTCTTTAAAAGCGACAGGATGATTTACGACCGCGACAGGAAAATTGCCCATCTGGAGGGTAATTCGACCCTTGAAGACAAAAAGAACGAGGTTGTTGCAAGAGGACGTTACATCGAATATGATGAAAACTCCGAAATAACTGTATTTCAAATATCGGTGAGACTTTTCAAGAACAATATGGTATGCCGCTCGGAGTATGCCGTCTACCGCAGGGATGAGAAACTTCTTGATCTTTCCGGTTATCCGGTAGTCTATAAAAACAACGATGAATTTCGGGCCGACAGAATAAGGGTGGATCTGGACACCGATGACGTTATCATGGAAGGTTCCGTCGCCGGCTCAATCAAGGAATAGGAATGGGCTTTCTGGAAAAATGTATTATTTCTCTGGAAGCGGAAGCCGCCGCAAGAACTTCCCGGGAAAGCAAGCCCGCCTCTGTCAAAACAACGGCGGGCGCGGCCAGAACGCCCACCCAAGCCAGGGAAGCGCCGGCGGGTATCGCGGCCAGAACGCACCCCCAAGCCAGGGAAGCGCCGGGCGACGCGCCGGCGGGTATCGCGGCCAGAACGCCCACCCAAACCGGGGACGCCCCGGGCGACGCGCCGGCGGGTATCGCGGCCAGAACGCCCACCCAAGCCGGTGACGCCCGGAGCGACGCGCCGGCGGGCGCGGCCAGAACGCACCCCCAAGCCGGGGAAGCGCCGGGCGACGCGCCGGCGGCAGACGGGAAAGAAAAAGGCCGGACGGAATCGAGCGGATTTGAAAAACTACGCGATAAAAAAAGTGATAAAGTACATATTACGGACTATATAGACAGGCGAAAATCCGATCGTTCCACGGACAGGCGGCAAAACAGAAGACGGACAGAGGGCTACAACACGCTTACCAGTATCAATCTGCGAAAAAATTTTGGCCAAAAAGAAATAGTCCGCGGCGTCGGCTTTTCGATGAGGGGCGGTGACGTTGCCGGGCTGCTGGGGCCGAACGGCGCGGGCAAAACGACGATATTTTATATGATTGTCGGCTTTTACAAACCTACCACGGGCGATATAAAACTGAACAATGTGAGCATAATAAACGGGCCGATGTACCGCAGGGCAAGGATGGGTATAGCCTACCTGCCGCAGGAAGCCTCAATTTTCCGTAAACTTACGGTGGAACAGAATATATGGGCCATACTGGAAAGCCGAAACGACCTTAACAAAAAACAGAAAAAAACCAAACTTGACGAGCTGATAACGGAGTTTGGTATAGGACGGATCCGCAAACAGTACGGCTATACCCTGTCAGGCGGAGAACGCCGCCGCACGGAAATCGCCCGCGCCCTTGCCATAGATCCCAAATTCCTGCTCCTTGACGAGCCCTTTGCCGGCATAGACCCAATGGCCGTCTCTGAAATTAAACAGATCATAAAACGCCTTGCCGAAAACGGTATCGGCGTACTGATAACCGATCACAATGTCCGTGATACCCTGGAAATAACGAGCGACGCCTTTATCATAAACCACGGCAGCATCGTGGCCAGAGGCAACCGTGACCATATCCTTGAAAACAAGATCGTCCGTGATGTATACCTTGGCTCCGATTTCAAAATGTGATTAAGCTGAAGCCCCGTAATCCGGTGTTCATATACATTGTTGCCGCTCATGGCGGAAAAATGGTGTACCTTATTCGCGGCGGGGAGCTTTACTTGTGAGTTTGCGTGGTTCCCGGTCAAACTCCCGTAGATTCGGCGCCGGGGCCTTTGCGTAAGCGGCCCTTGCCGCCCGTTACGGGGTCTGACCCCGGCACTATATGCAGCGTATATGCAGCGTACCGGTTTTTCCCGGCACTAGGCAAATTCGGCGCCCTCCGCGTTACCGCCAGGCACAAACCGCACGCGGACGCTTGACGCTGTTTTGTGTCGCTTAGAGTGTGCGGCATCCGCAAAAAAATGGCGGTAGACGGGTTTGCGGGCAAACAAGTTTGCGAGCAAACAAGTTTGCTATGCAAACCGCCACAGATGATAAATTTCCGCAGCCGATCGAAGCTCTTCGATTACGCACGCTTACAAGATACACCGCCTAACATTAGGTTCGCGCTTGCGGCGGGGTGGGGTGAATAAAATGATCGTTTATTGTAGCATATATCCAATGCGGCACTAGCTCATCCGGATAGAGCAACGGCCTTCTAAGCCGTAGGCGGCCTGTTCGAGTCAGGCGTGCCGCATCTTTTTGCTGGAATTACACCCGCGCGTCAATCTGTTACAGGCGCGGCAGGGGTTTTTGTTTTTTAGGAGATCACATGAGTGACGGCGGCCGCAAAGGCGGGCGGAAAAAAGGCGGGAACGGCGGCGGGCCGGTTTTTAACTTCGGCGGTCCGGGCGGGCCGAATCTGGGCGAACCGAAGAAATTCGGCGGGTGGAAGTTTTCAATCACCTACATAATCGTTCTGATACTGGGGATGAGCCTGTTTAACTATGTTTTCCTCAACAAGGTGAACCCGACTATCGACTATTCCGAGTTCAAAAGCAGGATCGCTTCCGGCGAGATCAAGCGGGTCGAGCTCTCGGATTCGTATTTCACGGGTTATACGCGGATCGAGGCGGCAAACAATGCGAGAACGTCCCCCTTCCCGTCGCGATACACCGCCAATACGGATCATGTTTACCGGACGGTCCCGATAAACGACCCCGACATCATCCGTCTGATGGACGAGAAGGGCGTGGGCTACTTTGCCGTCTCGCGGGAAGGCAGCACGATTCTGAACATCATCTTTAGCTGGGTGCTGCCGATAGCCTTCTTCTTCTTTATCTGGCGTTTCCTGATGAAGCGGATGGGGAATTTGGGCGGGAACGTGCTGTCGGTCGGGCAGAACCGGGCCGTTATCGTGGCGGAGGGCGACATCAGCACCCGCTTTGCGGACGTGGCGGGCGTGGACGAGGCGAAGGAAGAGCTTGTCGAGGTGGTGGACTTCCTGAAAAGCCCGAAGAAGTACACCGACATCGGCGGAAAGATACCCAAGGGCGTACTGCTCGTGGGGCCTCCCGGCACGGGGAAGACGCTGCTTGCCCGCGCTGTGGCGGGCGAGGCGGGCGTCTCGTTCTTCAGGATGAGCGGCGCGGACTTTGTGGAGATGTTTGTCGGCGTCGGTGCGGCGCGGGTACGCGACCTCTTCAAGCAGGCGCGAAGCAAGGCCCCCTGCATCATCTTCATCGACGAGCTTGACGCTATAGGCAAGAGCCGGATCAACAGCATCGCCGGCGGCAACGACGAGAGGGAGCAGACCCTGAACCAGTTGCTTGTCGAGATGGACGGTTTTGACGGCACATCGGGCCTTATCATCGTGGCCGCGACGAACCGCCCGGACGTGCTTGACCCGGCCCTGCTCCGCCCCGGACGCTTCGACAGGCAGGTGCTGGTTGACCGTCCCGATCTGTCGGGGCGCGAAGCGATACTGAAAATCCACGCGAAAGCGGTAAAGCTCGGCGCTTCCGTCGATCTGGCGGCGATCGCCCGCAGAACGTCCGGCTTTGTCGGGGCCGACCTTGCGAACATCGTGAACGAGGCCGCGCTGCTTGCCGTCCGCGGCGGGCGGAAAATGGTCGAACAGCAGGACTTCAGCGAGGCGATCGAAAAGACGGTCGTGGGCCTGCAAAAAAAGACCCGCGTGATAATGCCTGAGGAGAGGCGGATCGTCGCGTTCCACGAGACAGGCCACGCGCTTGTCTCGGCCTTTACGCCCGGCAGCGACCCCGTGCAGAAAATATCGATCATCCCGCGCGGTTTCGGGGCGCTCGGCTATACGCTGAATATGCCCGTCGAGGACCGCTACCTTTCGACCGAGGAGGAACTCCTCGGCAAGATATACGTGCTGCTTGGCGGACGCGCCGCCGAAGAGCTGGCCTTCGGCAAAATATCTACAGGGGCGGCCAACGACATCACGAAGGCGACCGACATTGCCCGCAAAATGATAACGGATTACGGGATGAGCGGGCGCTTCAGGAATGTCGCGCTTACCTCTCGCGGCGCGGGTATGATGGGCACGGGCGCGGCGCAGGACCCGGTCTTCCACCGCGAGTACGCCGAGACGACGCAGCAATACGTTGACGAGGAGATAGCCCGCATCGTTGAAAAGTGTTACGTCACCGCGAAGGAAACCTTGCAGAGCCGGAGGGAACTTCTAGACAAGGTTGCCCTGCTGCTGTTGGAAAAAGAAACTATAGACGAGAAGGAATTCAAAGCCCTTCTGGAAGGCGGCGGCACGGATACCCCGAAAGGTTCCCAAAATGAAGCCTGAAATATTCACTTTCTGCGATTTTGCCCAGGAAAGCGGCGGCAAACTAACGGTGGTCGGCACCTTTGACACGATCATAGCGCGGACTTTCCCGTGCATTCATCCTCAGTTGTCCGTCGTGATACGGATGCGCTTTAACATAGGCGAGTTCAGTCCGCACAACTTCCGCATCGAAACCCGCGATCTGGACGGGGAAAGCTGCATAGCGCCGGTATCCGGCACGATAAACGTAAACGGCGTCGGCAACGCCACCGCCGTATCGCACCTTGTTTTCGGCATCAACAACCTGCGTTTCAGATCGCCGGGTATGATCAACTTTACGCTGTACATAGACGACAGGGAGATAGACTCTATCCCGCTGTACGCCAGGAAAGACCGGGCGGTAAAGACTTAAATCAATTTAGTTTTTTCAGGTAAAGACTTACGGCGGCCCGCACGGAATCGAAGGCGATCTCGTCCAAATCTATGTCTTCATACCCGGCAAGAACTATGCCTGCGATCTCTTTCTGCATCGGACGGAGCTTTTCCGCGATTATCTCCGCCGGCCAGCCCGTGCGGATACTGAAAAAAAGATCGCAGGTATTGTAGACAATGTTTTTGTAAGGGTATACATTGGGGAAAGAGGCAAAGAGGCTTAGCGCGCCGCGTTCCGGCGCCCAGCCGATCTCTTCGCGGCATTCGCGGATAAGCCCGTCGACGGCGCCTTCACGGGGCTCGACAAAGCCGCCGGGAAAATCCAGTTTGCCGGCGGCGGGTTCCTTCCCGCGCCGGACAAAGATGATGCCGCGGCCCGTGTCAACTAGCAGCGCGGTTGCGGCGGCGGTGTTGTGGTAGTAAACAAAACCGCAGTCCGGGCATTTAAAAACACGGGCGTCTTCAAAACGAATGTTCGCCGAAGCGCACGAGGGACAATAGTTAAACATAATTAATGTTAGCAAAATATTTTTTACAGGAGTAGTGATGATTTCGGAACGTAAAATCAGGGTAAGAACCTACGAATGCGACAGCTACGGCCATGTCAACAACGCCAATTACCTGAACTACCTTGAGTATGCGCGTTTTGAATTCCTGCGCGATATAAGGTTTGATTACCAGGGAATGCTCAAGGCCGGATACGGCGTGTATGTGGCGCGAATAGAGATCAATTACAAACGCCCCGCCGTGATGGACGACGAGATTCTGATTCAGACCTGGCCCGTAAAGAAAGGGGCTGTAAGCGGCGTACTGGCGCAAAAGATTACGCGGGGCCTGGACATCATAGCCGAAGCAAAGGTAACATGGGCCTTCGTTGACGAAAAGGGTGTGCCGTCAAAGCTGCCGCCCGAATTCGACACCCCGCTGCTCGCGCCGTAGCGCCTCGCCTAAACATCCTTGGGGCGCTTGTCCAGCACGCGCTTCGCCTTGCCCTCCGACACGGGCAGGCTGTTGCTTTCCACAAGTTCGATCCTGGGGTTCACCGTTATCGCGGTTTGAAGGGTGCGCCGTATGTTTTCGCGGAGCGCGTTCAACACGCGGGCGTCGTCATCCTTGAATATTTTCGCGCCCACCTCGGTTTTTACGGTGAGGCGGTCCATGAAACCTTCCTTTTCCACGACGATCAGATAGTTGTTGCCGGCCTCTTTTATACCCATCACCACCTCTTCAACCTGGCTTGGGAATATGTTGACGCCGTTGACTATCAGCATATCGTCGCTGCGCCCCTTGATGCGGCGTATGCGCCTGTGAACACGCCCGCAGGGGCAGGGTTCCGTGTAAAACGCGGTGATGTCGCGGGTACGGTAACGGAGCACCGGCATCGCTTCGCGGCACAGCGTCGTCAGCACAAGCTCGCCGGTCTCCCCCTCCGGCAGCGGCTCCAGCGTATCCGGGTCTATCACCTCCGCAAGGAAAGCGTCCTCCCACAGATGCATCCCGTTCTTGCACTGACACTCCAACGCGTCGCCCGGTCCGTTCAACTCGGAAAGCCCGTAGGAGTTGAACACGTCTATATGCAGAAGTTCCTCTATCCTGCGCCGCGTGTCCTCCGAGTAAGGCTCCGCGCCGGCAAAAGCCCGTTTCAGCCTGATGCTGTCCCTCCTTACGCCCTCCTCCCGCATACGGCTTTCGACGTGGAGCAGAAAACTCGGCGTGGCGTGGACGACGGTCGTGCCGTAGTCCTGCATGATGCGGAACTGCCGCGGCGTGTTGCCGGAACCGCTGGGGATAACGAGCATCCCCACCTCCTCCGCGCCGTAGTGAAAGCCGAGCCCGCCGGTAAAAAGCCCGTAAGTTATCATGTTTTGGAAAACATCCCGCCTGTCGCAGCCGGTGGAAAAGATCGACCGCGCCACAAGGGCCGTCCACGAGGCGATATCGTTCCTGTTGAAGTATATCGTCGTCGGAACGCCGGTAGTGCCGCTTGACGCATGAAGGCGCAGCACCTCGTCCTTGCCGACCGCCAGCATCCCGTAAGGAAAGGCGGCGCGCAGGTCATGCTTTGTCGTAAACGGAATCCGGCGCAGGTCGTCGAGGCTCTTCACGTCCTCCGCGTCAACAATACCTGCCTCCGCCAGACGCCTGCCGTAAAAATCCGTCCTGAGCGCTCCGCCGAGCGTCTTTTTTAACGAAGCGAGCTGCCACGCCCCAAGCTTCGCCCTGTCGATCTTTTCCTTTTCAGGATGCCAGTATTGAAAGTTCATACCGCTCATTATATCCGAGCCCGCCAAAACCCGCCAACCCGCGGCAGTTAATCGAGCAGGAGGCTGCCCATTAACTGAGCAGCCGTCCTCTCACATACGTGCGTACGGGCCCGTACACGGCGGTTCAATGGGCGGGGACAGGCATTCTCAGGCGTCTGCCTATCCTCCCGTGCGGCATACCGAAGCGCTTCAATACGTCCGGAGATCACGGTGTTTCAAGATAACGGCTGGTAAGGGTGTGTTTGAGTACAGGGCTGTCCGCTATCCGCCAGCAGCCCTTCCGGTTATTCGCCCGCCGCCATGCCTGTTCCGGGGATATTCCTGACTGTACCAGGCTATCGTGTCGCGTCCGTGCCCTCTTCCGGCGTTTCCAGTACACCTGCCGTATCCGCCGCCGTAGCCAGCCGCTTGTCCGGCGTCTGCCGCCCATCCACCCGAAATTGCCTGTCAACTTCTTGAATAGTCCCCCGCCCATGCGTTCATTTTAGCACGAAATTCCGATACTTTGAATCGCCGCGCAGACGGCGGAAAACTTGCTTAATCATACGGAATCTTGGTATATTAAATCATCGGCCCTGCGAGCAGGTTTGTAGTTCGACACCTTCCGCTTTGCGTTGCGCCGCAAACCCGTAATACATTCTCGCAGCGCGGGAAGGGGCGCCCGGCGCCGCCCCGGGAGCAAGGAGACTTTACTATGAAAACTTTCGATGATAAAAGAACACTGTCCGTTTTCCGTGCCTTAAAGGGCCTTGCGGGGACGCTTGCGATCGTCGCCTGCCTCCTCGCCGCATCTTGCGAAGCCCAGCAGAAGGGGCCGGAGGACGGCACGGATCCCGGCAACGGCGGAATCGTCAATTCCGGCAAAGCGATCACCGGTTTTGTTATCCCCGGGGCGGAACCGGCGCGCATCAAGCAGAAAAGGCGGACCGTACGTGTCACGTTCCCCCTGTATAGCGTCCTTACGGGACTCGTCCCGGAGATTACGGTTTCCCCGGGCGCGAGCATAAGTCCCGCTTCCCTCTCGCCGCAGGACTTCTTCAGCGCCGGGGGCTTCAGCCCGGTCGTCTATACCGTCACCGCGAAAGACGGCGCCAAGGCGTACTGGACAGTCACCGCCGGCCTACGGCCGCTGCAAACGATGGAAGAGGTCGAGGACTACCTCGCCGGCGTGTCCGGCGGGGACGATGTTGACAACCCCGTCCCCCTTCCGGTACGGCTTGACCTGTCGGACACAAACGGCGAAGGCTGGGCCGATCTCCTTAACGCGATCAAAACGGCGGGCACGGGCGGCAAGTTCGTGGCGCTCGACCTGTCGGAATGCTCTATAGGCGTTAACGTCACGGAGTTTGACCCGCGGCCCGGCGAAGACAACTCAGGCGAAGACAGGATCGTCTCGCTCGTTCTGCCCGAGGCGGCGACGAGCATCGCGGCGTCCACTCCCGACATCATCGCCTTCAGGCAATTCGAAGAACTCAAAAGCGTTAGCGGCGAAAACATCGGTACGATAGTCGGGTGCGACTTCTTAAATTTCGACAAGCTCCAATCGGTGAGCTTCCCCGCCGCGGCAAACATCGGCCGCAGCGCCTTCATAGGGTGCGCCATCCTAGCAAATGTGAATCTCCCCGCCGCGACAAACATCGGCGGCAGCGCCTTCGAGAACTGCGACGCCCTCGCCACGGTTATATTCCCCGCCGCGACAAACATCGGTACCAGAGCTTTCTTTGAGTGCCCGAGCCTCCGCTCGTTGAGCCTCCCCGCCGCCGAAACTATAGGCCATAGAGCCTTGGGCGGGACCGAACCCGGCGGGCTTACCGTCAGGCTTGGTCCTGCGCCTCCCGCCCTGGAAACGGAGTTGTTTTCCGATATTAGCGTCGGTACCAAGAACGTTACGGTCGCCGTTCCTTCCGGCGCGGCGGCAAAATACGGCAGCGCGCCCGCCCTCGCCGACACGACCACGGAGAGCTGGGGCAACGGCTTCCGTGGCAAGGGCTGGGACAGCGCCGGCAAAACTTGTCTGGGCGGCAGCGTCAACACCGCCGTCAACCTGATTATAGTTACCTATTAGGAATGAGAAATCGACAATGCGGGACGGCGAGACATCTTTCGGACCGTTCGTCCTAACATTGAACCGGAAGCTGAACGGCGCGGTGGAGGCCGATGAAGCCTTTTCTGGAGCCCCTGAAACGGGGGGAGGAGACCCCACCGCGAATGAGCCTCCGCGCGGCAAGCCGCGCGGTATCTTAAGCGTTGTGTTGGTTGGAGCGGAGGCTCGATCGGATGCGGAAGTTTATAATATCGTCTGGTTTAATACCAAATCTTTGTAGGCTTTGCCTTACGTGAGCCGCGGCAAGCGCGAACCGAAGGTTCGGCGGGGTATTAAACCAGACTTTGCGAATAAAG
>JAISLM010000036.1 GCA_031290855.1 Spirochaetaceae bacterium | reverse complement strand
TTTGGCGGCCCGAATGAACCTCCCCGCCACAAAACAGCGTCAAGCTGTTTTGCCTGACGTTCTACCGCCTTCTTAACCCCAAAAGGAAGGGATAAGGCGGGGTATCTTGTAAGCGTTGCATTATCTCAGAGGTTCGTTCTGTAAGGAAATTTATCATATGTGGTGGTTTGCATAGCAAACCTTGTTTGCTCGCAAACCCGTCTACTACCATTTTTTTGTAGACGTTGCTTATTCTAACCGCCGCAAGGGGCGGGGGAGCAGACCCCACTGCGAATAAAGGCTGAAATTTCAATTGCCGCCTGACAGCGCCTTGACGGTGGTCTGGAAAAGAATTAGGATTTATCTATGAATATATCGACATACACGGTAAAACCGAAGTTACCGGCTTCGTTGAAACCTTTGGAAGAAATCGCGCGTAATCTTTGGCTTTCATGGAACTATGACGCGGTTCAGCTTTTTATCAGGCTGGACGAACAGGTGTGGACCGAGACACACCAGAGCCCCATGAAGACTTTGGGAAAGGTAAGCCAGCAGCGGCTTGCGGATATTGCAAAGGACGATTCGTTTATTACGGCGCTTAACAACGTTTACGAGAGATTCCTTAAGTATAAGAAGCGCAAAACCTGGTACAACGGGCAGCGCCGTGATGTGGTGGCCTATTTTTCGATGGAGTACGGGATGGATGTCTCGCTGCCGATCTATTCGGGCGGCCTGGGTATTCTTTCCGGCGACCACATGAAGACTTCGTCCGACCTCGGCCTGCCGCTCGTCGGGGTGGGGCTCTTGTACCGGCAGGGTTACTTCCAGCAGTACCTTAACGCGGACGGCTTCCAGCAGGAAAGCTACCCGGAAAACGACTGGTACAATATGCCGGTCGAGCAAAAGACAGACAAGGACGGCAAGCCGCTGACGATCACCGTAGAGCTGGCGGGGCGGCAGGCTTCCGCCCGGATCTGGGAAGTGCGCGTGGGGCGCGGTTTTCTATACCTGCTCGATACGAACATCGAGGAGAATCCGCCCGATTTCCGTGTTATCACGTCGGCGCTGTACGGCGGCGACAAGGAAACCCGCATTCAGCAGGAAATACTGCTTGGGGTGGGCGGTTACCGCGCCCTGCGGGCCATGGGGATCAACCCGGCGGCGACGCACATGAACGAGGGGCACGCCGCCTTCCTCAGTCTGGAACGGATCCGCGAACTTATAACCGAAAAGGGTTTCTCGTTCAGCGAGGCGAAAGAGGCGATTTGGCCTACAAATATTTTTACGACCCACACGCCGGTACCGGCCGGCAACGAGCGCTTCGACACAGCGTTGCTGGAAAAGTATATGCGCCCCTGGGCCGGTATCCTGGGTATATCGTGGGACGCCTTCCTCGGCCTGGGCCGCGAGAACCCGAACAACCACGGCGAGAATTTCTGCATGACGATTCTGGCGTTGAAGTTTTCCGCCTACGCCAACGGCGTGGCCAAGCTGCACGGCCTTGTTTCGCGGGAAATGTGGAAGGGGCTTTGGCCGGGGCTGCCGATAGACGAGGTGCCGATAGGCCACGTCACAAACGGCGTCCACCCGAAAACATGGGTGTCCAGCGGCATGAGCATGCTGCTGGACCGTTACCTGGGGCCCGGTTTCGAGGAAAAGCCTTACGACCTTGCGATTTGGAAACGGGTGGAGCGGATTTCGGACGAGGAACTATGGCGTACGCACGAGAGGCGGCGGGAACAGCTTGTCCGCTTTGTCCGCGACAGGCTCAAGGAGCACTACCGGCGTTTCGGCGCTAACGAAAAGCATATACGCGAGTCGGAGGACGCGCTGTCCCCTTACGCGCTGACGATCTGCTTCGCCCGCCGTTTCGCCACGTACAAGCGCGGCAACCTGCTGTTCCGCGACCCGGAGAGGCTGTTAAAACTTCTCCGCGACCCCGACCGCCCGATTCAGCTTATATTCGCGGGAAAGGCGCATCCGCACGACATCCCCGGCAAGGAACTGATAAAAAACATCGTTCACTTTGCCCAGAAGTACGACGTCACTAGCCGCATAGTGTTTGTCGAGAACTACGATATGACGGTCGCCCATTACCTTACCTCAGGCGGAGACGTGTGGCTCAACACTCCGCGCCGCCCGATGGAGGCAAGCGGCACGAGCGGCATGAAAGCGGCGATGAACGGCGTGATAAACTGCTCCGTTCTGGACGGCTGGTGGGACGAGGCGTACAGATCCAAGTCCGGCCCCAACATCGACTCCAAAGCCTACCCTGACCGCGAAGCCGAAGCCGACATCGGCTCCGATGTCAGCCCCGATGTCGGCTGGGCAATCGGCCAGGGCGAATATTACGCGGATGAAAACTTGCAGGACGACATAGAGAGCAAGGCGCTGTACGACCTCCTTGAACGGGACATCGTCCCGATGTTCTACCAGCGGGGACGGGACAACCTGCCCCGCGAATGGATAAGGATGATGAAGTCCTCTATGCAGAAGATAGGTGCGTCCATGTCCAGCCACCGGATGCTGATCAACTACTCCAGGAATTTCTACTTTCCCGCGCTTAAGAACTACCAGCGGATAATCAGGACGGATTATTCCGAGTCGAAGGCGCTCGCCGCGTACTTCGCGAAGCTCGGCGATTCGTGGGAGAAGATCAGGATAGGCGGGATCACGTCCGACTCGAAGCCCGTTATGCAGCGGGGCAACTTCATCACGGTAAACGCCTACATCGAGCTGGGCGAGCTAAGCCCGGACGAAGTGCTTGTCGAACTTTACTTCGGGGCGGTGTCAAGCCAAAACAACATCGAGTCCGCCCGGCGCTCCGAGATGAAGAGCACGGGCAAGGAAGGCAACGGCTACCGCTACCACGTCCGGATCGAATGTACCGACACCGGTATGCAGGGCCACACCGTCCGCATACTGCCGAAGCATCCCGCGCTGATACATCCCTACCGTTCCGGCTTTATCAAGTGGGCTTAAATGTTGGCGCTCAACACTGAACAGGCCCGCAGCTACAGATACCTCGACCTGATAACGGCGTTCTTCGTTACTACGCTTATCCTAAGCAACGTGGCATCCTCGGCAAAGATCATCGACCTGGGCCTTTCCGTGTTCGGCATCCCGCTCGCCTTCGACGGAGGCTCGCTCCTCTTCCCGCTCTCATACGTGACCGGCGACATCCTGACGGAAGTGTACGGCTTCCGCGCCTCGCGGCGGGTGATCTGGACGGGCTTCTGCGCGCTCGCGCTAAGTTCCCTCGTGTTCCGGGCCCTCCGCGCACTTCCCGCGGAGGCGGCATGGGAAGGCTATGCGGGCGGCGCGGCCTACGACGCGATCCTGGGCGGCATGAGCACGGGCGGCATCGTCCTTGCCAGCCTCGCCGGGTACTTCGCCGGGGAATTCTCGAATTCCGCGCTGCTTTCCAGACTGAAGATCGCGATGGGCGGCAGACTCCTTTTTGTCCGCACTATAGGCAGCACCCTGCTCGGCGAATTGCTGGACAGCGTGATCTTCGTCTCGATAGCGATACTGGCCGGCGTGTTCGGACGGGAACTGTTCCTCTCGCTTGTCGTAACAAACTACATTCTGAAGTGCCTCGTCGAGGTACTGATGACTCCCGTAACCTACATCGCCGTCCGCAAGCTGAAGAAAGCCGAACGCGCCGATGTGTACGATACGGGCCTTTCCTACAACCCTTTCGCCGCGTAAGCGAATGCGGCATCCCGCCGCGGGGCGGTACGATTTTTCCCGGAGCATAACTGAATGGAAACCAAATTAATATATGAATTGATAGACAGATTTAACGCCGGCACGATGACGGAACTTGATTTCAGCGACGGAGGCAGCCGCCTCCGCCTCCGCAGGGCCGGCGCCCCGTCCCCCGGAGGCGGCGGGGCGCGGACGTGCGCCCTGAAGCCCGCCGACACGGAGGGAGCGCCCTCCGTACACCTGGCTATACCGGCGGAAGCCGCCGGGGCTGACCCGGAAGCCGCCGGCACGGAGTACATCAGGAGTCCGGTAGTCGCCGTGTTCTACGCCTCGTCCGGGCCGGACGCGCCGCCCTTCGTCCGGGCCGGCACGACCGTGAAGGCGGGGCAGGTTCTGTGCATCCTTGAGGCGATGAAGATGATGAACAAGCTGGAGGCGGAATTCGACTGCGAAGTGACGGACGTGAAAGTGTCCAGCGGCGACATGGTAGAGTACGGGCAGCCGCTGTTCGAGGTAAGAAGGCACTAGGGCGCCCCGTTGATAAAACGCCTGTTGATAGCGAATCGCGGGGAGATCGCGGTTCGCATAATCCGAAGCTGCCGCGAGGCCGGCATAGAGACCGTCGCCGTCTACTCCGAGGCGGACGCCGAAAGCCTCCACGTAAAACTCGCCGACGAGGCCGTCTGCATCGGTCCGCCTCCCTCCGTGAAAAGCTACCTTGTCCCGGAAAACCTGATCATGGCCGCGCTGCGCCGGGGCTGCGACGCGGTACATCCCGGCGTAGGATTCCTGTCGGAAAACGCCGCCTTCGCCGATCTCGTGAACAATGCCGGCCTCCTATTCATAGGCCCTTCCCCGGACCTGATCGAACTTCTGGGCGACAAGGTCGCGGCACGGGCGGCGGCGGAACGTTTCGGCCTCCCCGTAACACCCGGCACGAAGGAAGCCGTCCTGGGCGAGGAGGCGGCCCGCGCCGCTGTGAAGACACTGGGCTTCCCCGTGATAATCAAGGCGGCGGCGGGCGGCGGCGGCAAAGGGATGCGTGTCGTCCGCGACCAGGAGGAACTCGCCGTGAACTTCCGCCTCTGCGTCCGGGAAGCGGAAGCCGCCTTCGCGGACGGCAGGGTATTCATCGAACGCTACATCGAGAAGCCGCGCCACGTCGAGCTACAGGTACTGTCGGACGGCGCGGGTAAGGTCGCCCTGCTTGGGGACAGGGACTGCACCGTTCAGCAGAACCACCAGAAACTCGTGGAGGAAAGCCCCTCCCACGCGATAAGCGCCGCGATGCGGCAGGCTATGGCGGAAGGCGCGGAAAGGATGTTCAGGGAACTGCGCTACTGCGGCGCGGGCACTATAGAGTTCCTCGTGGAAGGGGACGCCTACTACTTCATGGAAGTGAACGCCCGCCTCCAGGTAGAGCACCCTGTCAGCGAGATGCTGACCGGCGTCGACATCGTGCGCCAGCAGACGCTCGCCTGCACGGAAGGCCGCATCGAACTAACCGGCGGCGTCGTACCGGCGCGGGGCCACGCGCTGGAGTGCCGTATAAACGCCCAGGGTCCCGGCAGCATCACGCGCCTCCGCAGCCCCGGCGGCCCCGGCGTCCGCTTCGACAGCCACCTGTACCAGGGCGCGGACGTCCCACCTTGGTACGATTCGCTACTGGCAAAACTGATCGTCCACGCCGAAACCCGCCCCGCGGCCCTCGCCCGCATGGACAGGGCGCTCGGCGAACTGGTAATTGACGGGGTAAAAACGAATCAGCCTACTCAGCGGAGTATTATAGCGCACCCCGTTTTCCGCGCCGGTGTCTTTGACACGTCATTTTACGAAAAACATATAGACGGCGCCTAAGTTCCTGCCTCCGCCTAAATTTACCCAGTACCGTTCAAAATCGTTGATTGTACGGCTTTAGCCTGAAAAACCATAAAACAGCGCCAAAACCAGCCGGGTTTTTAAAGTGATCCATCTGTTAAACCGCAATGATACCGGACTTTACCCCGTTATGGAGACACGGTTAAACGATTTGTCCCGGCTAAACATATCAGGGGCAGCATAGTCAATCCCTGAATTAAACCGAAACCGGTTGTAAAACGCCTAAAGGTAATGAACACCGGCTGCCTGATCCCTCCTGCCGAATGTTTCCCTTACGGGTTTTCCAACTCCTGTTTCAGCGTTTTGAAAGATGCTTAGTCACAGACTAATTAACGGGCAATCCCTTCCGTACCATAACTTTGACGCAAAGTTTGAAAACCCGGTCTAATCGGACTAAGGTCCGCTTTTTCATATAAATCTAAGTTATGTGAGCCTGTTCCAAAACTAATTGACTGTGCGCTAAAGCGCACGGTTTTGGACCAGGCTTGAGCCTGAAGGCTCTTGCGGTTTTTCAGGCTAAAGCCTTGCAAAACCGCGTTTT
>JAISLM010000035.1 GCA_031290855.1 Spirochaetaceae bacterium | reverse complement strand
AAGTGGAGGCATGGGAGAGGGAATCATAAAACGGCTGCATGGCAGTTTGCGGGCAGCGGGGGATAGGATCCCCGATGTGCGGCGAGCCCATATTTTATTCGCAGTGGGGTCTGCTCCCCCGCCCCTTGGGGCGGTTAGAGTGGGTAGCAACTACAAAAAAATTGTATTAGACGGGTTTGCGAGCAAACAAGGTTTGCTATGCAAACCACCACAGATGATAAATTTCCGCAGCCGATCGAACCTCTGAGATAATGCAACGCTTACAAGATACCCCCGCCTTATCCCTTCCTTTTGGGGTTAAGAAGGCGGTAGAACGTCAGGCAAAACAGCTTGACGCTGTTTTGTGGCGGGGAGGTTCATTGTTGCTGACATGGGGGAAGGCCCGGAGGGAGAACCGGTCAAGGTGCCGGAACAAAGCGAGATAGCCCGGCAATGTCAATGTACTACGAGTGTAGTATATAAGGTGAGCAAACAATACGTGCAAGAAGGGATAGATCGGGTAGTGAGCCGGAAGAAGCGGGAGACGCCGGTTCAGGCGAAAGTAACGGGGGAAACAGAGGCAAAAATTATCGCGTTAAGCTGTAGCTAGCCGCCCGCGGGGTGTAGCCGCCGGACCCTGAGGCTGTTAGAGGAAAAGAGCGGGATAACATTGGGGATCCGTCTGTCGGACAGCACGATATGCGGTGTGTTAAAAAAACGCCCCTGAAACCACATTTGAAGGAATGCCGGTGTATACCGCCGAAGCAAAATGCGGCGTTTGTAGCCAATATGGAGGATGTGCTTGAAGTATACCACCGTCCGTATGACGCAAGGCGGCCGGTTATCTGTATGGACGAACAGCCGGTACAACTTCTTGGGGAAAAGCGGGAGCCGGAACGGATGACGGAACATCATAACAGACGGGAAGACGCGGACTAAAGTCCGGCGAGTATGTCCGCAAAGGAACGTGCGGCGTTTTATGTTTGTAGAGCCTTTGGGCGGGAAACGGTATGTTTGTGCGTCCCGGCATAGGACGAGTCCGGACCGGGCCCGGGAAGTAAAATCGATCGTGACCGAACACTATCCGCAGGCGGACAAAATGGTATTGGTCATGGACAATCCGAACACGCACACCCTGACCTCTTTGTATTAGGCGTTCCCGGCGGAGGAAGCGTTTAGGCTGGCGCGGAAGCTGGAAATCCATTATACGCCCAGGCATGGGAGTTGGCTCAACATAGCGGAGATAGAATTAAGCACGATGACCAGCCAATGCCTTAAGCGCCGGATAGACACGATGGAAAAGCTTTAAGGTGAACTTGAGGCATGGCAGATTGACCGGAATAAGAACCGTAAAATAGTTACATGGCAGTTTACGGCAGAAGATGCACGGATAAAACTGCACGGTTTATATCCTGAGTTTTAGCCTAAGCAGGGTGCTAGCGCCGGTATGAGGAGTCCAGGTCGAGTTGATTCCGATACTTCGAAACGGTGCGGCGGGCCAGCTTGACGCCGTTTTTCGCGAGCAGGGAAACGATGTCCTGGTCGGAAAGCCGCCGCTTCCCAGGCTGCTCTCCTTCCGCGCTGATCATCTCGCGGATCATCTCCTTGACGCCTTCCTGCGAATAGCGCGAGCCTTCCGATCCCGCCCCGCTTATCGAGTTGCTGAAAAAGTAGCGTATTTCGAAGATGCCCCACTCCGTCTGCATATACTTGCCGTTTGCCGCGCGGGAAACGGTGGTCTCGTGCACGTCCAACTCAGCGGCTACATCCCGCAGGGTAAGCGGTACAAGATACTTGGGACCGTCCGTGAAGAAGGCCCGCTGGCATTCGATGATAGCGCGCGTTACGCGCAGCAGCGTGTGGTTGCGCCGGTTGATCGACTGTATGAACCAGCGCGCTTCCTTCACGTTCTCGCGGATGAAGTCCCGTTCCGCGCTTTTCAGGCTGCCGCCGTTTACGCGGGTCTTTTCCATGAAGAAGGGCTGTATTCCCAGCACGGGGATTTCTTCTTCGTTCAGCACCACGGAAAACTCCCCGTCCCTGCGAAGCACCTGTATATCGGGGACCACGAAGCGCGTCCTGGCCGCGCTCCCCGAATTCTGCTGCCTGCCCGGAAAGGGCGACAGTGTCTTTAGCTTTTCAAACAGCGCCCTGATCTCGTCCGCGCCGAGGCCGAGCCTGCGGGTTACCGCCTGCAGCTTTCCCCGTTCAAGCTCCGGCAGGTAAGGTATCAGGAGCTTTATCTTTTCCGACTCGGCGTAGCGTAGTTCCGCCTGTACCGCCAGCGCCTCTTTGTAGTCCGCAGTGCAGCAGCCGTTAGGATCGAGCCTGCGTACAAACTGAAGCGCCCGCTCCAGCGCGTCCGCCCCAGGCCGGTCCGCCTTGCCGAAGAGACTTTCCGGCTCTTCCAGGTTGAAGCCGTCGTTATCAATGTTCTGTATCAGCCGCTCGCCTATTTCGCGCAGCTCGTTGTCGCGTGCTTGCAGCCGCAACTGCCACAAAAGGTAGTCCTGCAAGGTTTCGCCGCGGGACAGGACGCCCTCGATGAACTGCCGCCTTTCGTCAGACGCGGTCTCGCCGCGCCCGCTCCGCACATAGCCCGAATCGGAGCTTGCCTCGAAGTAGTCGTCCTCCTCGCGCCGGGGTTTGTACATCGTGTCTAGCGACAGCAGTGTTTTGTCTTCGAGTACCTCAAGCGCGGGATTCTTTTCAAGTTCTTCCTCTATTCTGTCGCGCAGATCGGCGACCGGCAACTCCATCAGCTTGACGGATTGAATGAGTTGCGGACTCATCCGCTGGGAAAGTCGTTGTTCCTGTGATAAACCTGTATGTTGAATTTGCCGCATGAATTTCCGCGCCGTACGCCATCCGCGCACGGCGCTTCCTGCGGCGAAGAAGACTTGAACTTCCATTCCTCTCGGAACCAGCACCTCAAGCTGGCGTGTCTACCAGTTCCACCATCGCCGCGTATGCCTTATTTATATCAAACCCTCCCAGCCCTGTCAAGCCGCTAAACGCGGAGCGGTGAGTGATCAGTAATGGGCAGCGAACAATGTAAGGAAGAAGAATGACGGAGCTCAGGGGCTTTCCGATCACTGATACAGCCCTTTACCTCCATAATTTTTCATTAACAAGCAGGCTACGGCGTCGTTTGGAAACCAATGTTGACGGTAACGGCGTAAGCGCCGCCGCTCTTGCCGAAAACTTTTTTGAAGCCGGTCTGCCGGTCGGCGTCATCCTAGCGCGTCGAGTGAACGGGGCTTCTGATCGCGGCATTCCTGGAAAACGTACCTGAGGCGTTATCGGCGTATGATCACACAGCCGGCGCGGCTTGGCACGGCGTGACGGCTGTGGGCGCGCCTCTGGTGCCGAGGAAAGCTGTTCCGGGCTATGCTCGTCGTTTTGGGGAGGTTCAACGTTGCCAGGGCGGTACAGCCGGAGAAGGCGCAAGCGCCGGGCGCGGCAAAATTTTAGCCTTAAGTGCTCTCAAGACCGGTGAAGTTCTTGAAGGCGGAGGTACGGAAAGCGCCCGCATTGATACCGGTCGCAGCGCCGGGGAGGCGGCGTGAATCTTCGCTTCACTCGAAATCCTACAAAAAGCGGACGGCCTTAGTTCGCGTCATCTTCGCGCAGGCAGAACGCCGCTGATGGTATGCCGGTTCATGCAGGGCGCCGGAAGGCGTACACCGTCCGGAAGGCGTACATGGGTTTTTTGGTGTGAGCCGCGGCGCCTGCTATAAACGGACAAAGGGGGGATTATCCTGGGGCGGAGGCAAGCCGATGGGGACCCGGCGGCGTTGATCGCCGGGTGTCGGGCGGCGTCACCGGCGGTATGGCAGCCTTTGGGTACGTGAGACCCTGTGGAGGGACGACGGGAAACTGGTAAGCCGCAAGAAAGCGGCCCGGTTGATGCGGTAAAACGGCTTAAACGCCCGGCAGAGGCGGAAATTCACCCCCGCGATCAACCCGGACCACGGGCTCCCGGTCCGCGAAAACCTGCTGAACCGCGAGTTTCATCGTACCAAAAGTACGCCATCACTTGCCTGCGTACCACAGCCGGCTGGGTGTATGACGGCGGTTCCTGGCCTGTATGACCGGAATGTCATTGGCCGGGCCTTCAGCGCCGGTATGGAAACGGTTCATACGACCATTCCCGCCCTGGAAATTGCCCTTACCAACCGCCAGGATCGGGAGGGGCTGCTCTTCCATTCTGGCCGGGGGTAATGTATTGCGCGAAAGCCTTTCGGGATCGTCCGACGGAAACTTGTCCCCCGCTTCGGCTCCTTCTCCTTTTTTCTCCGTATGTTAAAGCAAAACGCGGGCAAGCGCACATATATTTGCATGAGACATTTAAGAATGCTGAAACAGGGCGTGTGGTACGAAATCAGTACCCGCGTCAACAACCGGGAACCCCTG
>JAISLM010000034.1 GCA_031290855.1 Spirochaetaceae bacterium | reverse complement strand
TAAGGCAAGGTAAAGGCTGGCGTAGTTTTTTATCAGTAATTTGCGGGGAAAAACCCAATCCCATTTTTCAACGAGTAAATTTTCCGATTTGCCCAGCGCCTTTTGCAGCGGGGGGCGGGCTTCATCTTTTATCATGTTGAGGGTTTCGATGACATCTTTGCGCCGTCTGCCGGGAACGCTTAGTCCAAGTCCGCCGGTATACGCGGTAAGTTCGTGATACTTTAGCAGTATTTGCATGGTATTTTTCGCCCTGTCGCCAAGCCATGTCAGTATTACCGTGTCGCGTCCCTGTTCGATTATTTTTTTTCTGCCAGTTTGCAAAAACGGAATTGCTCACGCCCTTCGCGCAGACTGTCCGGCGTAACCAGATAGTACGCCGCCATTTTGGGATTAGATACCGTAGGGCATATATAATGAACCTCCCCGCCCCAGGGGCTAAACTCGATCCGCAAAAATTTTACCTGACGAAAAGCCCCCGCCGCGCCGCCGGAAGGGCCTTTTCGCTTCGGCTCCTTTCCCTTTTTTCTCCGTATGTTAAAGCAAAACGCGGGCAAGCGCCCATATATTTATATGAGACATTTAAGAATGCTGAAACAGGGCGTGTGGTACGAAATCCGTACCCGCGCCAACAACCGGGAACCCCTGTTCCGAGGGGGCCGGGCGCCGGCGCTGTTTTACCGGGTGTTTCGGGAGACCACGCACAGGTTTACCTTCACGGTCCGGGGCTTGAGTCTCGCCGGCGACCGGCTGGCCTTTTACATCAAGCCCGCGGACGGGTTTGAGCTGCCGGCGATAATGAAATGGCTG
The DNA here is from genome assembly GCA_031290855.1 of Spirochaetaceae bacterium. Classification (GTDB taxonomy): domain Bacteria; phylum Spirochaetota; class Spirochaetia; order Treponematales; family Breznakiellaceae; genus JAIRMY01. Next base: position 12,539 of record JAISLM010000034.1, on the reverse strand, counting down.
AAGCAGACCTTTGCCCAGAGGTACAACCGTGACGACGGACGGACGGGACACCTTTGGGGCGACCGGTACTGGTCGCGGATCCTGGAAGGGGAGCCGCCTGACGGCGTGGAGGCGGCGGCGGGGAACTTCCCGGCCTGCGGGGTCAGACCCCGCAGCGGGCAACGCCCCGCCGGATGCGCGGCGGCGGGGGGCCCGCCGGCCTGCGGGGTCAGACCCCATAGAGGGAAACGGGCGGCCGGGGCCGCGTTTTTCCGCCTATACCCCCTTCCCGTGGCCCCTGCGCCCGGATAACCCCGCATAACCCGCCCGGAGAACCACAGAGGCCGCCATTTCCTCCCCAACCCGAACCCGCCCAGGGGATACGTCTGCCATGAAAGCCGAATTGCGGGTCAGGTTTAGGGCTTGCCGCGGGGAGGCTAATTCTTGCACAGTTCCTTATGTCTTTACCGGAGCGCCGGCGAACTCCCTGACGATGGTGTTTTGTTTCGTTCTCTCATGATACGCCCGGAAGTTACACCGTTTCTTGTAGAGCGTCATGAACCGGTATCCCACCGCCGTTTTATCATTGCCTGCCAAATATATCCCGCCACAGATGGGCCGTCTTTGTTCTTAAATACCTGTCTGTATGGATATACATGAAATAATGAAACTCCCCGCCCTGAAGGGCGGGGAGCAGACACTTCTGCGAATAAATACTTCAAATATACCGGCACAGGCGTTTCATCCGGCATTCCCGTGACTGGTACGGCTTTTGTCAGTTTGCGGAATACGACGCGGCGGCGGGGGACTAGAAAACTTCGTCGGCTAGGGCGTTTGCGAAGCCGGAAAGGGCTTTTGCGGAGAGGGAAGGGAGCGGGAGCGTTTTCCGCAGGGTAGTCTTGCCGGTTCCGCCGTCGTACAGTTCCGCATAAACGCCGTTCTCCGCCCCCCCTCTCAGACGGAGGTGCCAGCGGGGGCGTGCGGGGGTTGTGTCAAATCCCGCACGCCGGTGCGCGTTACAAACGGCGCGGGCGCAGGAGGAAAGCTCCACGCCTGATATTTCAAGACTGACGGGTAGTCTTATACCGTTTTGCCGGAGCGCGCCGGGATTCAGGGCGAAGAGGCGACTCGCGGCGTCGGCGGCAAGCTCGGCTTCTCCGTTTTTCCGTGCTATGAGCGCGAGTTCAGTATACGTGTCGGCTGTCAGATCGTTCTCCCAGACCGGGTCAAAACCGGACAGCGCCTCGTTCAACAGGGCCGCGTCCCGCGTCAGCTTTCCCGCTTCAAGCAGGTAAGAGGGGGCGGCCGGGGGTATCAGGCGCAGCTCGAAATCTTCCGCCGCCGCGAGATAGTCCGCCGCCCGGTCACTGTAATCGTAAAAAGCGCCGTAGTACTGGTACAGGGCTTCCAGATGACGCCCACCCGAATCAAGCTCCGTCTCAAACGCGCCCGCCGATAGCAGCGCGTACTTTTGGTATAGCAGCTTGTGCGCCTTGTGTTTAAACCGGTATGCTACGCGCAACGCCGCCCCCCGAGCCGCGCCGGAAATGCCGTAACGGGCGGTGAGCTTTTCCTTTTCCCCGAGTCCCTTGTAGGCTTTGTAAAGTATTTCGTGCAGGTCGCGTTTGTACTGAACCGGATCTATCCCGTAATTCAGCATCCAGTAAAGGTTGTTTGAGCCGAGGCAGTCCTCCGCGTACAGCCGTGCTTGTTCCAGATCGCCGGAAGCCAGAAAAGCCTGGGCCAGGCTCAGCTTAGAAAGCTGGGACTTGTCTAGCTCATAGGCCTTGTTGTACTCGTTGAACGCCTCGTCAAAGTCAAGGCGGCGCATCATAAGTTCCCCTCGCGCAAGATGACCGGAGGATCGGTTTGCCAAGAACAGGCTGGATGTCGTAGCGGACAGCGCGTCCTCGTAATGGTAAAAACGGCTCTCCAGTATTGAAAGATTGTAGTACGCGACTGATGCAAACTCGGCGCCGCCCAAACTTATCGCCCCGCTTACCGCGTCAAGATAGTAGCGTTTCGCCTCCGCATAGTCAAACATATCCGAATAGATCGTTCCCAGAGTCATAAAGAAATCGATGTCGCCGCCCAGCCGTTCAATCGCGTTGGAAAGCAGCTTATCGCCGTCGCGCAGGCGGTGCAGCTTAAAGTAAATCCAGCCCAGCGAGCCTATAGCCTCGTGGTTTTCGGGATCAAGGACTAGCAGACGTTCAAGAAAGTCCGCCGCCGTTTTGTTTTCGTTCAGGTTGCCCGCTGTCTGCGAAAGCCGGTAGAGAAGCGGGGTATCGTCCGGTATCAGCTCGTTTGCGGCCAGGAATTCGTCCATCGCAAGCCGGTACAGCTCGCGGTTAAAATAGAGATCGCCCAGCCGGAGCGGGAACCTGTAATCGAGGGGATATTCCGCTTTTCCGCGCATATACAGTTCGATGGCGCGTTCCCAGAATTCATTGTTCGCCGCGGTGACCGCCTGTAAAAAAAGTTCTTCCGCCCCTTCCTCCGGATTTTCCCGCGTATACGTTTTGACGTTTGACGAGAAGAGCAGTATGCAAAAAATCAGCGCGAGAGGTCTTGCCGCGCCATGCTTTTTGAGCTTCTTTAGCAGTGAAAAACGTTTTTTATACCAAAGGTCGAAGGCCCCGTACAGAGCGAAGAATTCTTTTTCCTCGTCCGCCGTGTAGTACTCCGCGTACTTTGCGGCGGAAACATTGTCGTACAGGGCGCGGAGCGGGGACGGGGGGGCTTCCGACGTAACGCGGTCTACCCATTCGCTTTCCGTTTCCGCCTCCGCCCTGCGCCTGCCGGCAAGGCGGAGGCGGCGTTTTATATGCCTCCAGAGGCGCAGTGTCTTCCTGCGCGGGTCTCTTGAAAAGCGCGACCATAAATATAGGCCGAAACGGAGGGAGGCGACAAAGCAGGTTATAAGGACAAGCGCCGCGTAAGGTAAAGATTTCTTCATAAAAACGACGGCGCGGACGGCGGCGCTACCGGGGCCCTCGTCCTTTTCCGCCGCCTCTTTTATTTTCAGACGATCGTGATTGTCGATTATCTCTTTCATCAGGCGCTCAAAAAGTTCAGGCGGTATCCCCGACGAGAATTCAAACTCCTCGTCCTCGGCAAGTTTTTCGGTCGTCGGGTCGTACTCGATCCAGCCGAAGTCAGGAAACCAGACCTCGACCCATGCGTGCGCCATGTTTGAACGCACCGGGTAAAAGTCCAGCCTGCCTTCGTCCGGCTCAAGGAAGAAACCTACGGCGACCCGGCACGGTATGTTTATTGACCGCAGAAGAGATGCGAACGCAAACGCGAAGTATGAGCAGTAACCTTTCTTCGTATCGAACAGGAAGTAGTCCAGTTGGTCTCCCGAAGGCGCGATACCGGGCTTGAGGCTGTAGCGGTAATCGCCGAATTTCAAATACTGATAGACGCTCTGAATTTTTTCCCAGTAGTTGTCCGTGTCCGCCGTCAACTCTTCCGCAAGGGCGGCGATCTTCCTTTCACGTTCCGTCCTGTTGGTTTTCGAGCCGGAAAACTTTGTATAGTACAGGTAATCCTCTTCCGTAAGCCCCAGCGCCCGCGCGTCGTATTCGCCGTTCACCGCGTCTATAAGGTCTATCGGGACGCAAACGCTTACCATGCTGTTTACCGCGTACGCGGACTTGAACGAGGAGGCGTCCCAACTTTCGAAGGGCAGCGTCTCCGCCGGTTCATTCATCGCTATGAACGCGGAACCGTCAATGTTTACAAGGTAGTACTCCTGCCGGAGCCTTTCACGCCCGGCAAAGGCCGGAACCTCGTACTCCGTCCTGCCGTGCGGAAGCTGGGCGCTCTGCGCGTCCTCGTCGATCCCGCCGTTGCGGAAAAAGCCTATCGCCCTGTCCGTCTCTTCCTTTGTGTTGTACGCGGAAAGCACGAAACGCCGCATAAGGTAGTGCCTGTCCCTATAAGCCCCCGCATAGCCGTAATCCGCCTGCGGATCGTACTCGCTGTCAATATCTATCGTTGACGGCGTTTCGTCCGCGACAGCCGCGCCGCCCTTCGTTTCGTACCTTGAGCTCTTTCTGACGATGAAGATCAGATCGTCGTTCATGCTGATCTCGTTTTCAAGGCGGAGGTACGGCGCAAAGTCGAAACTGAACAGCTTTGGCTGCAAGAGGCCGCCGCCCTGTTCAAGCGCCCTCTCCTGCATCGGACGCACGAGGAGAGCGCCGCATACCGCTGCAAGAATCAACAGTAATGCGACGGAGGCGGCATAATCTTTTTTTTGCGGCCTCATCTCAGGCGGCGACGAGAGTATCAGCGCGGCAAGCTCGAAAAAGACTATAACCGTAAAAACGATGATTCGGAGCAGGGGCAGTTCGTATATCGAAACGCTGCCCGCTATTGAAAAGACTACAATCAACAAAACGCAGTCGGCGACGGCAAAAAGGCGCAGCGCCCGCCTCGACATAAGCGAAAAAAACGTAGTCGCCGCCGTCCAGTAGAAGGGCGCGGTCGTAACAAAGGCGTTGCGGTCATGGTTCAGTAGAAGCGAATCGAACAGGATGATCCCGTTAAAATCCGCGCCGCCCGCCATCGGGCGCAGACAGGCAATCGCCAGGCGTATCACAGGAGGGATCAGGGTTATCACAATCAGAAAAGGCAAGGCCGCGGCCGGCTTTGCCCCGGACGCGCGCCCCGTAGAACGCGCCCCGTTTACGGAGGCTGCCGCCGTCAGATGGAGGACGAACGCGCTTACGAAAGCGCCCAGTATCGCGGCAATAAAGACTGGCGTATCGGAAAGGTCTGCGGCGAGAAGACGTATCTGATAAAAAAATATGTACAGGGCCACGGAGCGGCAAACAAGTGCCTGCATTACAGAAGTATATCAAACGCCGCCGCCCTGATACAGAGCCCGCGGAAAGACCGGCTGCTTTCGGTCAAACCCGCCGACGGCGGCGCGGCGCGCTACAAGCGCCTTCCCTGAAGCGTCTTTCTCTGTTCTGTTTCCGTCACCCTCGCGCTCTCTTCATACAAAAGCAGGGGTTCCTTGTTTTCATAATTACCGTCTTTTGTTTTTTTAATCGTCAGCAAACGCCGGAAGCTCGCGTCGATACCGCTTGCCTGTTCGTAAGACACGGTACAGCTTTTCCCGGCATAAGATATTTCTTTCTTGGCGGGGTTTGTGTATACAAGATAAAAGTAGCTGTCGTTCTTGCCCGGCTCCTGGGAAAACCACAAAAGATTATCATTTTCAGGTTCAAACGCTATACCGAGTTGTATCCTTCCCGTGTCATTCCTTTTTACTTCAAGCGCCACTCCCGGCGTCGAGGATAAAATCTGTTTTATATCCCGTTCGACATTGGTACTGGAATAAGCCTGCCCCGCCTTGATACCCGTCTTGGTGTCTGCCGTCGTGTTTGTCAGCACGATATCCCTTGACACATAGTATTGGTAACTCTTGAACAGTTCCAGATTCGAATCGAGTCCGTATTTGCTTATGGTTTGATTCGACAGCGCGTTAATGGAAGCGCACCCCGCGACCACGAAAGCCCCCAGCACGACCGGCAGCGCCGCGCCAAACCGTAAATATTTCTTTACCATCTTCTACTCCTTAACCTTCCTTTACCCGACAATTCTTTGACGAACCGGCAATCCCGAAGCCGCCAAAAAACGACAGAAACCATCCTACTATTTCACCTGTCCATAGTCAATTCTCAGGCGCGCAACGCTTGTTTTCGGAGTTTGCTTAACGCAAACTCCGAATCCTCTCACACGGACGAATCGACAGCCGCCGTCTTTCATTCCTCATTACCATTGCCTATTTGGCCGGGACCGGTGTATAATTGCCGGGAGGAGTTGAATATGGAAACAACGCAAAGAATACCGGAATGGCGGACAACCGCGGATGATATATGGGTTGTGCTGAAAGAGACAGACCGTATTGTCAGGGAAAACGCCAAAGGCTTTGAGGAACTCAGAAAGGCCCAGGCGGAGACCGGCAAGCAGATCGAAGAAACCGGCAAACAGATCGAAGAAACCGGCAAGCAGATCGAAGAAACCGGCAAGCAGATGAAAGAAACCGACAAACGGCTGGGGAAACTCAGCAGCCGTTACGGCGAGATGGTTGAGCACATGGTTGTGCCTAACCTGATAACGAAGTTCAACAAACTGAAACTGTCTTTTACCAGGGCGCACCGGAACACTGAAGTAAAAGACTATGTTAACGATATATTCGCCGAGGTTGACGTTTTTCTGGAAAACGGCGACAGGGTGATGATCGTCGAGATCAAGAGCAAGCCCGACATACATGACATAAACGAACACATTGAGCGTATGGAAAATCTCCGAAAGTACGCCGATCTGCATGACGATGCGCGGAAATACATGGGCGCGGTTGGCGGAATGGTTTTTGGCGAAGATGAAAAAAAATACGCCTTAAAAAAGGGTTTTTATGTGATCGAACCGTCCGGTGAAACGTTCAACATTATCCCCCCTTACGGAGCTCCGCGTGAATGGTAACGAAACTCCTGCCGCTATCCCAAGTACGCCCCCCTCCCCTACCCTTTCATCTTCTTCTCAAGCTCAAGTATCCACCCCGTCCTGTAGTTTTAACATCTCCAAAAGATGTTCCGCTTCTTCCGGAACAGGCCCGGAAATCACAGTCTTTGTACCCCGGCACGATAATCCAACATTAGGCGCGGCAGCGCTTTCTCTAGAGGAAGCCGCCGCGCCTCACTGCCCTTTCTCAATACTCGTTGATATACGGTCTGCTTGAAGACGCGCTTATCAGGAATGTTGACAGGTTATGCAACAGCGCGGATGTTTCGTTGCTTATAACGCCGGCCAGCGAAAAGGCCAGAAGAGAGGTGTTGATGACCATTATCTTGCGGTAGTTGCCGGAGATTCTGTCGATAAGTCCCCTGCCTATCTCTATTACGCCGCAAAGGCTTTGCAGGTCGTCGGACAACAGAACTAAATCCGCAACCTCACGGGCAAGGTCGCAGCCTTTCGTCATCGCTATTCCGGCATTTGCCGCCGCGAGGGCGGGGGCGTCGTTTATTCCGTCTCCCACCATGATTACGGTATGCCCTTCCCGCCGGTAACGCTTGACCAAATCGCTCTTTTTCTGCGGTAAAACGCCCGCGTGGTACTCCGTGATGCCGAGTTCGCCTGCTATGCGCCGGGCGGCGGCCTCATTATCCCCCGTCAGCATCACGATCTTCGAGAAGCCCATACATTTAAGTCTTTCGATAACGCCCCCCGCGTCTTCCCTTGGCGGGTCGGTAAAGCAGATTATGCCGAGCAGGACGCCCTCGCGGGCAAGAAATATGGCGGAGTACCCCTCCGTCTCCTTTTCTATCAGTTCCTTTTCCCGCTTGCCGAGACTGGTCTTTTCATCCTCGAAAACAAAATGGTAACTCCCCAAAACAACCCTTGATTCTGCGTAGTACGCCGCGACGCCGTGCGCCACGACATATTCCAGCCTGCTGTGTTCCTCGCGGTGCGCGAGTTTTTCGGTTTCGGCCTGCCGTACAACGGCGTTGGCGACGCTGTGGGGAAAATGCTCTTCTAGGCAGGCGGCCATGCTCAAAACTTTTTCGCGGCTTTCCTTTGCCGTAGGGACAACCTTCGCAATCACCGGTTTTGCCTGTGTCAGCGTTCCCGTCTTGTCAAATATTATCGTGTCCGCGCCGGCGACGGCCTCAAGGAATTTGCCGCCTTTTACGAATATTTGCCGCCGCGCGGCCTCCCGCATCGCGGACAACACGGCGATAGGCATGGCCAGCTTTATAGCGCAGGAATAGTCAACCATCAGAAAGGCTATTGACTTGGTAATGCTGCCCGTCAGCGCCATCATCAGGGCGGCGCCGGCAAAGCTGAAGGGCACTATAGAATCGGCAAGCTTTTCCGCGCGGTTTTGGATCTGCGCCTTGAGACCTTCGGACTCGTCAATGATGGAAATAATTTTTTCGATGCGTGTTTCATCCGCCTTGCCGCTTACCTTGATTACAAGCTCGCCCTCTTCAATAACGGTACCGGCAAATACGGCGTTCCCGTGCCGTTTCAACACCGCCAACGGTTCTCCGGTAAGAGACGACTGGCAGACGAGAGCCTCGCCCTCGAAAACCTCGCCGTCCAGCGGTATCATCACTCCGCTTCTGGCCACGATAAGGTCTCCCGGCTCGATTTCCCTTAGCGGCACGGAAATTTCACCCGCCTCCGTCTTTTTCCACGCGGAATCTATGTTCAGAGAGAAGGATTTTTCAAGGGCGTCCTTTGATTTCCTGTGGGTGTACTCTTCGAAAAGTTCGCCGAGCCTGAGCATGAACATGATCATCGAACCTGATCCGTCCGTTTTTCCCAGCGCTATAGACGCGGTAACGGCGGCGGCGTCCAGAACCTCCACGCTCAGCCGTCCGCGCGCAAGGGCGGAAAGCCCTTTTCCGACAAAACGCGCCGCCCGGACGCAGATGTATGCCAGGCGTAAAGGCGGCGGCAACAGGTAACGGGTCACAAAATGCCCGCTTACCATGCCAAAAAGCTTATCCTGAAAATCGGCTTCCAGGTTATGAAAGAAGGCCGGTTCCCGCAACGCGGAAGTATCGAAGCAGTCTATCCGCAGCATGACGGACGCTTTTTGCGGCGGTTCGACCGTGAGCAGGATGCCGCCGGTTACCGAAGATACGCGGGCGGATTTTACCCCGTCCAGACCGAGCAGGAATCGTTCCACAGCGGCGGCCGTGCCGGGAGTCAGCGTATACCTGCCGCAGCGAAGGCGAATCCTGCCGGGCAGTTCGTGTACTATGCGGTACTTCACGGCGTTCCGGCGGCTGCGTTTTTTTCCTTTGCCTCGGCGTAAAGGTCTTCCGCCTCTTCTTTGATGGTATTTACGGCAAATTTTGCCTCATCCCGAATCTTCATACCCTGCGCCAGGATTTTTACCGCCGCCTTTCTCAGTCTGCGGCTTTTACTTGCGCGGTAGGCAATAATGCTGGCGGCGATTCCCGCTCCGAACCCGATAACGTACTTGTTTGTAAAAAACGATTTTAACTTGTTCATCAAACATTCCTCCAAAATGATAAAAGTTATCAATGACTAAAAAGCATATTCCTCTTTTATTTGAATTGCAATAGGCTTTAACCATGGACGGAATTATTCTTTATGTTATCGCGGTTGCCGGTATAGCCGGGCTGTGCGCCGCGCCGCTCACGCTCAGAATACGGGCCGGGGCCGGTTTGCGCGTTGAAATCCGCTATTTACGCTTCCGGAGAAGCCGTACAAACATAATGGGCCCGGCGCTGCGGCTGCTCACCGGGAACTACGCCGCTGCGTTCAGGGCCTGTACCCGGTTCCTACGCCGACCGATGCGGATAAGGCGTTTTTACCTGAAAATCGAATTTTCCGTCATGGACGCGGCGGAAGCGGCCTTGGCATACGGCGTACTGCGGCTTTTGCCGCAAGTACTCTGTATGAGGCTTGCGGACTGTAAGCCTGAGATAGTTTTAAGCCCGCGCTTTCCCGCCCCGCCTGAAATATCGTTAGACTGCGATATATCGCTGTCACTGCCGGCGGTCGTATTTCTGCTGCGCCGGCGGGCCTTGTTCGAAAACTTGAGGTTTTCGAATTCCAAGGTGTAAACCGCAAGACTTTAGGAGGAATCGTAAGAACCATGTTTGACCAAAAAAATTTTAAGGAAGCGCTGCTTGAAGGGATAAAAAGCCTCGTGGACGCCAACGTGATAACCGGACAGCCGATAATATCGGGAAGTATTACCGTGATACCGGTGTTCAAGGCGTCGATCGGCATCATCTCCGGCGCCGCGCCGCGGGAAACGCCGTTTGGCGGGGCCGCCGGCGGGGTTTCGGTAAGTCCTGAAACGTTCATCGTGATAGAAAACGCTACGGTAAAGATACTGTCCGCCGGAGACACTTCCATGGTGGAACGGCTTGTGGACGCCGCGCCGGGAATTATAGACAAGATAGCGGGCCTGCTCGCGCAAACGGAGGAGGGAAATAATGAGGGATCCGGGGGAATGTAGCAGTGTCAGTCACCGGGGAAAAAAGCGCCGGGCGGCATTGAGTCGTTGACAGCCCACAAAACCCGTGTTACCATGAAGACTATAAGCCTTTGGGCTGGAAATGGAAAAGGAGGAAACATGACAAACTACGCGACCTGGGCCGCGCCATCCGCCGCCTGTCTCCCGTATTATTCATTAACCGTCATTAACCGTTCATTGTTAGCCACTTACCCCCCCCCCCCCCATATTTAGCTGGCTTTTCTGAAATTTGTCCGCTTTTAGCCGCGAACCCGGGCAGGGATAAATCCTTTTCAGGCGGGGGCGTTTTATATAGGAATAAGGCCCGTAGCGGTAACGCAGTGGTGCCTGGTTCCATTGCGGGCAAGCCGGTACGCTACATATAGGGCCGGTGTCAGACCCCGTAGTGTGGTAACGCAGTGGTGTCAGTCACCTTTTTGGAGGAAATTATGAAAAAAGTATTTACCTGTATTGTGTTTTTGGCGGCGGCGGGAGCGGGAGCGGCTTTTGGATCGGGTTCATGGGCGGCAAGCGGCAGGGTCGTGTATGACGGGAAGAAAGGCCCTGAGGACCGCCGGTTTCGGCGGTAATACCGTACTCAATGAGAAATGAGGAGTTATTTATGGATAGAATTTATTCAGCATTTGTTCTTATGTCTTTTTCACCGGAACATAAAAATACTTACGAACTGGCTATTAAAGAAGCCTGCCGCGCGGCCGGAGTGTCCTGTCACCGGCTGGACGATGCCGCGACAACCGTGAATTTGGTTGCTGAAATGTACTCCGAAATTGACAGGGCGGATATTATAATCGCCGATTTAAGCGGCCTGAATCACAATGTCCTGTATGAAACCGGTTATGCCTTCGGCGTCAACAAACAAATTTTTCTGCTTACCGACAATGTGGAGGACCTTCCGTTCGACCTGCGGCCTTTAAGAAGCATTGTTTTCAGCAAAGACGATCTGAAGGGCCTTAAAAAAAGACTGTCCGCCGTTCTCAGAAAACACCTGAAAGGAATCGGTCAGGAAAATCAGAGCGTAAGCCCGGTTCCCGGTGAAAAACCCCTGCCCCTAAGCTCGTGGAACAAATGGGGCGGGATAACGGCCTATTCCGATTCAAACGTGATTTTGCTGCAGGGTTCGGTTTCGGTCGGGGGATACGTGAGCGACAACCTGGACGTGAATCTGGCGGGGAAATTATTGATTCTGTATATCAGCAACACAGGCAATTCAAAGTTCAGCATGAACCGCATGATAAAAGTAACGGTAAACAAAACCGATGCCCTGCTCAAGCCGAAAACAAAGATGCAGTTGATTTCGAATGAATACGCGCCGGCGGCGGACGGGCGGATTGACTATCTCATTCCCGGCGACTTTGACGGCAAGATCGGCTTTGTGTTTTACGAGGCACAGTTAAATCTTTTGCGGATTGCCGCGTTTATCAAATGAAGGAGGAATCTATGAGAAAGCGTTTACCCTCAGCCGTTTTGTGTCTCGCCGCCGCGCTTTTCTGCGCGGCCCTGACCGTGGGAGCCCAGGAAGCCCTAAGCCCGGAAGTATTTATGCAAGGGCATAGTCAAGCCATTGTGTCCGTAGCGTATAGTCCTGATGGCAAACGGATCGCCTCCGGCTCATGGGACAAAACCATTAAAATCTGGGATGCGGAAACCGGCAGAGAACTGCGGACTTTGGCGGGGCATAGTGGTTGGGTTGAGTCCATCGCCTATAGTCCTGATGGCAGACGGATCGCTTCCGGTTCGCATGACAAAACGATAAAAATATGGGACGCGGCGACCGGGCGGGAGATTAGAACCCTTTCGGGTCATAGCGGTCAGGTCATGTCCACCGTATACAGCCCTGACGGGAAACGTATCGTTTCAGGTTCCGTGGACAGGACTCTCAAGATATGGAACGCCGAGACCGGACAGGAGATCCGGACCCTTGCGGGCCATAACGGCAGTGTTGTGTCTGTCGCATACAGCCCCGACGGTAGACGGATCGCATCCGGTTCACGGGACAACACCGTTAAGGTCTGGGACGCCGAAAGCGGCAGGGAGATCAGAACCCTCACCGGGCATAACCAGGCTCTTAATGCGGTGTCGTTCAGCCCCGATAGCAGACGGCTTGTTTCATCAGGCGAAGGGAAAACAAACAATATCAAGATATGGGACGCCGAAACCGGCGGGGAACTGCGGACAATTTCAACTGGTGGTTTTGCCTCATCGACCCGGTTCAGCCCTGACGGCGGGCGAATCATCTGCGGTGACGATACCGTTAAAATCTTTGACACCCAGACGGGCCAGGAAATCTATTCCTTTACTGGGCACAGTGTGGTCTTTGACGCATCTTACAGTCCCGACGGCAGGCGTATCCTCTCCGGTTCGGCGGACAATACCGCCAAGATTTGGGACGCGGTAACGGGAGATGAGATCATGACCCTGGGGATTCCCGCCCCCCTGACGCGGGACATGATCGCCGAATACCTCGCGCTGGCCGGGGACAGCGCCGCCAAAACCGGGGCCTTTTCCGGCCCCAGCCTGTACC
>JAISLM010000033.1 GCA_031290855.1 Spirochaetaceae bacterium | reverse complement strand
CTTCGCTTGTCCAGCAACCTTTAAAAAACGCGGTTTTGCAAGGCTTTAGCCTGAAAAACCGCAAGAGCCTGGTCCAAAACCGTGCGCTTTAGCGCACAGTCAATTAGTTTTGGAACAGGCTAATTTGAAGGAACATTACGAATTGACTGGTCATGGAGCTTAATTCTGTCTCCGCTATGTTGAGCCAACTTCCGCGCTTGGGCGTGTAATGTATCTCATGTTTCCGCGCTATGGCAAACGCTTCTTTCGCCTGGAAGCTTTCATATAACGAAGATAGCGTATGGGTATTCAGATTGTCTGTTACTAACACCACTTTTCAGCCTGCGGGTACTGTTAGGCGGCTATGGACTTTACTTTACGCGCCCAATCTTTCCTCGTCCTCCGGACTGACGCTGACACATACCACCTCCCGCCCAGCGGTTCCACAAACATAAAGATACCGTATGTCCCCTTGCGTATGTACTCATTGTATTTCGGTTTGCGATGCCGCTTATTCATCGGCATCGCTTCCCCCGCCCCCCGGCAGTTGCACTGGTTGTTCGTCCGTACAGATTACCGGCCGTTTTTCATTGTACCCCGCCGGTATACATCAGTCGCGCCCTCCGTCTCCGCCACAAACACCCCGTTCTCCTTATAAACTTGACCCACAATTCAGATTTCAGGGCAGACGTATCCCCCTGGACGGGTCCGCTTTGGGGAGGAAATGGCGGCTGCCGCGGTTCGCCGGGCGGATTATGCCGCTTATCCGGGCGCCGGGGCCACGGTAAGGGGGTATAGGCGGGAAAACGCGGCCCCGGCAGCCCGTTTCCCGCTACGGGGTCTGACCCTGCCGCCGTCCGGCGGGGCTCCCGCCGCCGTGCGTCCGGCGGGGCGGCGCGTGGTTACGGGTCTGACCCCGCAGGCCGGCGGAACTTCCGCCCCCGCCGCCCCCGCCTCCCCGCCGTCCGGCGGCTCCCCTTCCAAAATCCGCGAGCGGTACCGGTCGCCCCACAGGTGCCCCGTCCGTCCATTGTCCCGGTTGTACCTAATGGCAAAGGTCCGCTTCAGCCATTTCATTATCGCGGGCAGCTCAAACCCGTCCGCGGGCCTGATGTAAAAGGCCAGCCGGTCGCCGGCGAGACTCAAGCCCCGGACCGCGAAGACAAACCTGTTCGCGGTCTCCCGGAACACCCGGTCGAACAGCGCCGGCGCCCGGCCCCCTCGGAACAGTGGTTCTCTGTTGTTGACGCGGGTACTGATTTCGTACCACACGCCCTGTTTCAGCATTCTTAAATGTCTCATGTAAATATATATGTGCGCTTGCCCGCGTTTTGCTTTAACATACGGAGAAAAAACGGAAAGAAGCCGAACCGGAAAGTACCTTCGCCCTTCCGGCGGAGCGGCGGGGGGCTTTTCGTCAGGTAAAATTTTTATGGGTCAAGTTTAGCCCTGAAGTGCGGAGGAGCAGACCCTGCCGCGAATGAACTTAAACGGCCTACCCGCAATTTGAATGATGTCTGGATACCAGACGCGTGTATTGCCACCGTTCAGTCAGCTACAGTCTGCGGGAGGGCCTGCCAGGACATCCAGGCCGTGCCGGAGCGCGCCGTTTATGGCGGCCAGCGATTCCTGTACGGCCTTCGGGCTGCCAGGCAGGTTGATGATAAGTGTGGCGCCGCGTATCACGGAGACGGCGCGGCTCAGCATAGCGCGTGGAGTAACAGCAAGGCTCGCATGGCGCATAGCTTCGGCAATTCCGGGAACGAGGCGTTCGGCAACAGCGAGAGTCGCTTCGGGGGTGCGGTCGCGCGGGGAGAAGCCCGTGCCGCCCGTCGTCAAAATCAGATCCGCAAGGCCGCCGTCGGCAAGACGCCTCATCTCGGCCTCAAGCAGAGGCTGGTCGTCGCTCAAAAGCGCGTAGCTCGCCACATCGTAGCCGTTGGCGGCGGCAAACTCACGGATCGCCCCGCCGCTTAAATCTTCCCGCTCGCCCCGTGCGCCTTTGTCGCTTGCCGTGATTATGCCTGCGCGGTAGCGCCTGGCGATACCCAAAGCCGCGCCGCACCTCAGCACGCCGCCCCGCAGGACGCGGGTAAAGACCCCTTCACGCGGCATGATGCAGTCGCCCACCGTGTGGAAAATGTGGCAATGGCTGTGACACTCCTTGCCCACCTGCGTCATTTCCAGCAGGATGTCTCCCGATTGAAACAGGGTGCCGAGCGGCAGGCATGGAAAATCGAAGCCCTCCACGACAAGATTCTCGGCGAATGCGCCAAAGTCGATAGCGATTCCCTTCCCGCCGCCGCTTTCCGCCAACCGTGCGCGGGCACGGAACTCCTCGATCCTTTCAAAAGACAACAGGCTCACCTGCCTGTGCCAGGGGCCGGCGTGCGCGTCCCCCGAAATCCCGTGCCCCGCGACAAACTCGGCCTCAGTAACCGCGTGTTTTTGCGTCCCCTTCTTTTCGCTGACACATATAGCGTGAATTTTACCCGTATCACCCATATTATCCTCCAATACCCGACATATTTTTCTTTCCGTGCCGCTTGTTATAGCCGTCAGTCTGATGAAAATCGTGCCGCACGGGTTTCAGCATGGCGGCTGTGCGCAGCGCACCGGCTATAGCCCCCTCGTCCCCGCCCCCGCGCAATACGGCTTTCATATCAACGGCAGCATCACTTGCAAGGCAGGGCCTCAAAAGGCCGGCGCCGGTCAGACGCAGGCGGTTGCACGCGCCGCAGAAACCGTGGCTGACCGCGCTGATGAAGCCGATCTTCCCGGCAAAACCCGCCGCGCTGTAGTAGGAGGCGGGACCGTTTCCAAGCCGGCCGTCGAATGGCCGGAGCTCGCCGAAAGCCCGCCGCAAAAGTTCAAATATCTCGGCCTCGCTTACCGCCTCCATGTTTGCGCCCGGACCCAGCGGCATCAGCTCGATGAAGCGGACGGCCGTCCTTTCATGCCGCGCAAACTCCGCCAGCGGGACAATGTCGTCTTCGTTGACGCCGCGCATCGGCACACAGTTGATTTTCAGCGGAATCCCGGCCTCCCGCACCATGTTCACCGAGCGCATCACCTTTCCAAAACCGTCCGTGCGCGTGATGTACCGGAAAACATCCTCGTTCAGCGTGTCGAGGCTGACGTTCACCGCGTCTATCCCGGCCCCCGTCAGTTCCTCCAGAAAGTCGCCCAGTACAAGGGCGTTTGTGGTAAGCGTTACAGAACCGATGCCTTCCGTCCGCTTCAACGCGCGGATGAACCCGGTAAGTCCCCGCCGTACGAGAGGCTCGCCGCCGGTAACCTTCACCTTGCTGATGCCCAGCCCGGCCGCCGACGCGCATATTCGCAGGAGCTCCTCGAAGGTCAGCATCTCCCTGTGCGGCACCCACTCCACCCCACCCGGCGGCATACAGTAAATGCAGCGCAGGTTACATTTATCCGTTACCGAAACGCGCAGGTAATCAATTGTACGTCCAAACCCGTCCTGCATAACAAAATTATACCCGCCGGCGGGTTTCACGCATAGCGTTCAAAGTGAAGGGCACGGCCGGCTAACGACAGAAGCCCCGCCGTTCTCCCGCAAGCCGGCGTCCGGCCGCTTCCCTCCGTTGCCCGCGATGTGAAAAGACGGAGGGCTGGCGGGGCTAGGGGTCGGTACGGCGTACCCCTATGCAGGTGGCAACCGCGCGTTCACGTCCCGCGATACCGCCATGTACGGGTTTGTTTACCAGTATGATTTTGCCGCCATACTCAAGCGCGAGGGCGCTTGAGCCGCCGCCGTCCATGATCAGGCCGCTCTCCGCACCCAGAACGCGCAGCAAGAGTCCGGTTTCCACCTCGGTCGCGCCAACGCTGCCCGGACGCCTGCCGTCAATCACAAGCAGGTAAAGGACGGCGCCGCCGCCGGATACGGCGGCGGCGCTGCGCGGATGACGTATTTTCCTGCTTTGTGGGCCGCGCTCCGGCAGGTTTCCTTCGACCAGCACGGTAAAAAAACCGCCAAGCGCGTGGCGTATGCCGCCAATACCGGCCAGGTCCGTCTGCGAAAGCACGGCGGCTCGTCCGTCATCGTAGAACACAAGACAATCGTAACGTGAAAGCGGCGGACTTACCGTTCTGCCGTTCGAGACAAAGATGCCGGTCAAAAGGCGCGGCTCGTCCGCCTTGTCCGAAACCGGCGAGAATGGCCCCGCATTCATAGCGGCGGCGCAGCCGTAACGGGCGGCAAAACCACTTACAGTAAGCGCGGGAATGGTCCCCGCCGGCAAAGAGTCTTCCGGTTCGGCCTCGTTTACGGCTATTTCTATGTTTTTATCCGTCAGATCTACACGCAAGGCCCAAAATTCCAGACGGGGACGGCTGATTTTTCCGGCCGTAAGGTCAATACCGGGTTTCAATTCCCGCCACTGCGGTACAAAATCATCAACCAGCCGCGCCCGGGAAAATCCGAATGTCTCACCCCTGGGCGCGGAGGCGCAGGATGATGAAAATAAAAGAAGCAGCCATACGGCGCCTGTCAAGAGACGCGCCGCCGGCATTGATTTATACGCCGTGATCAATCAGGTAACCTGCCCGTGTGAGCGGAATGTTCCGTGCTTGTCAGCATAGTTTGGGAGTAATCCGTTATTCAGCGCGTATAGCGCTGTCTGCGTCCTGTGTTTAAGCTTTGTTTTTTGCAGAAGCATGGAAACATAATCGCGTACGGTTCTTTCTTTCGGATGCGGGATTCCGGCTATCTGCTTGTTCGAAAAGCCCTGTCTTATGAACGATACGGTTTGTGATTCGGCGCGTGTGATGCGGAGCGGCAGCATACAGGTTTCGTTAACCGTGCGGGCTTCCGCGCTTTCTTTCCGCTGGTTTAACACCCGTGAAAATGAAGCTCCCCGCGACAAAACAGCGCCGAGCGTCCGCGTGTGTATTGTGCCACAGGCACAACCCACAACGGCAAACCGCGATGCGGTTTGTGCCTGACGTTTTACCGCCCTTTTTACCCCAAAAGGAAGGATAAGGCGGGGGAGCAGACCACACTGCGAATAAATTGAATATACGGGCGGCTATAGTCCGGAACATACGCCCCTTACCGGCGTATACGTTTCTTGGCGCTTTGTGCAGATCCCTGAACATGGGATTGCGCGGCAGAAAACCGGCAGCGCCGCAGCATATCGCGGTTAGCGGTGTTTTATCATTCATTTCATAGGCAAATACGATAATTGCACAGGACGGATGGCGCGGATGCGGCGCCGCGGCAGCTTTTAAACCGCCAAGCACATCCGGTTTAGGTTTTTTCACCATCCTTATAGCGTCATAACCGTCATTCCCAACGCCCGTCAAAGTCGATCTTCTCCAAAAGTATGCTCTTTATACTATCCCTGAATGGGGTTTGATCCGCAATGGGGTCTGATCCCCCCGCCCTTCAGGGGATCATTCAAAAGAAACAGGTAATTTCCCTGTTTATGTGATAAATGGAGTAAAAACACGGTATTCCCTTGTGTAGGGATACATCATAATACCGAATTTTAAAATATGCAAGGAAACATTAGCTGTTGTGGTTATGGGGAATTGGTCATTGTTAAGGTGTTAAGCGATCATACGGATTACGGTGATTCTCAGTCCGCGTAATCAGCCTAAGCACCGTGCTTTTGATCGTGACGGGCCGCAGACTGGTTTCTTTTAGCGGGAAAAAATATTACATTGATACGAAATGGAAATTCACCGTATACGTCGGCGTGGTTTTTGGGTTTCCCTGATCAAAATCGCGTTGCGTCCGATCAAGCGTACTTGTTTTACAACGATAAAATCGATCTTTTGCAATTTTTTCTATTTGCAGTACAGGGGTGCGCTGTTCCGAAAAAAAGCGAAGATTTCATGGGTTGACCACCCGCTGGACGAGGAGATACCGTTCGTCCCCTCGCTGGTCGGGACCTACATGGATTTTTTACCGTTCTGCGTGCGGACGCAGGCCTTCCTGACCGAGGCTTTCGGCAAGGATGCCGACCCGTACATCGAGAGCTTTATCGGCGATATCGGGGACTTGTACGCGCTGGCCGCCTCCGTGTACAAACGCAACTTTTCTACAACCCGCCGCCCCCTCTACCTGTGGAAGCCGGCTTTCGTCTCGATACACCTGTTCGATCCCCACCTGATGTGCATTCCGTCCCTGCACGTTATGGTCGTGATACTGACCTACAGAAGGATGCGCCAGATACTCCGCGACCTGCGGGCGGAAAACGAGTACGACGGCGAGATCGAAAGCGTGAGGACGCGCGCCATCGACATTACCGAGTCGATACTCTACATAAAACAGCACAGCATAAACTGTATTGCCGCCGGTCTATACGCGATGACCTGCTTTGACGGGCAGTTGCTCCCGGCAAGTGAGGCTTACGACTTTATCGGGAGGCTTTTCAGGCGCGGCGGCCCCGTTTCCGGCCTGTCCTCCGCGGCGATAAGGAACCACATCCTTGATCTGTACCAAAGTTTTCTTGATTCAAGGCCGGAGCGGGGGGACTGGGAGCGGCCTTTGCTCGATTTCCTGGAAAGTCAGGGCTAGTAGGTTGATTATACTAAAGGGATGGATATAACTTGTGAAGTTTAATACGGGCATCGTCCGTTGTAAACTGCCACGTAACTATTTTACGGTTCTTATTCCGGTCAATCTGCCATGCCTCAAGTTCACCTTAAAGCTTTTCCATCGTGTCTATCCGGCGCTTAAGGCATTGGCTGGTCATCGT
>JAISLM010000032.1 GCA_031290855.1 Spirochaetaceae bacterium | reverse complement strand
GGCGGGTTAATTTCATACCCGAAACCGGCTTATCTTGAAGGCCGCGCTTACTCGCGGTAGACGCGTCCGATGTGGTTGAAAAGGGACGGAGCGGTAAAACATACCGCCCGCGTTATGCGATAGACCTTCATACCATGAGCGGCGACACGTTCAACATCACCAAAGAAGAGACGGGCGAAACACTCTGTAATTTTACATTCCGCCGCGGGGATCCGGTGATAGCGGATCGGGCGTACGGGACATTGAAGGGTATGAGTCACTGCCGCAACCTCGGAGCGGATTATATCCCGCGCCCGCGGACGAATTGTTTTGCTATGTACGATGAAAAGGGAAACAAGCCTGGTATTGCCGGCAGGTTCTGGGGTCTTAAAAGCGGGGAAAGTTCCGAAGCGGCGGTATTTGTGGTACTTCCCGATAAGAGCCGGATACCTGTGAGAATATGTGTTAAGCGGAAGGATAAAGAAGGGTGTGAGGAGTCCCGAAAAAGGCTGTACCGCTGGCGCCGGCAGGTTGAGATACATTTCAAGAGACTGAAATCCATACCGGACTTCCGCGATTTGCCGAAGAAAAACCCGGTTGCATCGGAGGCGTGGCTGAATGGCAAGATAATGGTCGCGTTACTAATTGAAGCTTTCATCGCGAAAGCTTCTTTTTCCCCCGGTAACCGGATCAAATACCAATCGTAGTATATGGCGTGAAACGGCGTTCGTTACTTTGGTTTTGAAGACCAATCCGGGGCTGCGGGTACTTGAAGATTACGGGACATAGCGAAATGTTTTGAATGTGAAAAGCGAAGGCTGGGGATACGGTACCAAATGTGCAATACATGTTAAGTTAGTGCGTATGGGGCTGCTCCCCCGCCGCTCTGAGGCGGTTAGGGTGGGCAGCAACACAAAAAAATGGCAGTAGACGGGTTTGCGAGCAAACAAGGTTTGCTATGCAAACCACCACAGATGATAAATTTCCGCAGCCGATCGAACCTCTTAGATTCTGCGTCGCTTACAGGATACCCCGCCGCGCCGCCGTAAGGGCCCTTACGCTTCGGCTCCTTTCTGTTTTTCCTCCGTATGTTAAAGCAAAACGCGGGCAGGCGCCCATATATTTGCATGAGACATTTAAGAATGCTGAAACAAGGCGTGTGGTACGAAATCAGTACCCGCGTCAACAACAGGGAACCCCTGTTCCGAGGGGGGCGGGCGCCGGCGCTGTTTGACCGGGTGTTCCGTGAGACCGCGCACAGGTTTGTCTTCGCGGTCCGGGGGCTGAGCCTCGCCGGCGACCGGCTGGCCTTTTACATCAAGCCCGCGGACGGGTTTGAGCTGCCGGCGATAATGGACTTGTTCGATAACCCGGTTGGTTATCTCACAAGTCTCCCAAAAAACACGGATTTTTGGCAAAATCCGTGTTTTTTGTTGATTTTAAGCGGTTGTTGTTCAGAAACTGAGGTTTCTGAACAACTCTAATGAAATGGCTGAAGCAGACCTTTGCCCAAAGGTACAACCGGGACAATGGACGGACGGGACACCTGTGGGGCGACCGGTACTGGTCGCGGATTCTGGAAGGGGAGCCGCCGGACGGCGGGGAGGCGGGGGACTCCCCGGTCCGTGGGGTCAGACCCGTAATCAAGCAACGCCTCGCCGGACTCGCGGCGGCGGGAGACCCGTCGGCCCGTGGGGTCAGACCCCGAAGCGGGAAACGGGCGCCCGGGCCCGCTTTTTTCCGCCTATACCCCCTTCCCGCAGCCCCGGCGCCCGGATAAGCGACATAACCCGCCCGGCGAACCGTAGCAGCCGCTATTTCTTCCCCAAACCGAACCCGCCCAGGGGATACATCTGCCCTGAAATCTGAATTATGTGTCTAGTTTGGAGCTTGCCGAGCGGAGGCTCATGACTGAACCGACAACATACATATCTACATATGCTAATGGGCCGAACTTCAGGTTTTGTTAACGGGGCGTCCAAGAGCCAAAAACGCGCAAGGGATAGAAGCGGAAATCCCGGAGCAAACCGCTTCGCGGTTTGTGAGGAATTGGAGCGGATAGCCCGGTCCGGCGCTTTCGCCGGATGCGCCCAATAACTATAAACCCGACATTCGGTCTAATAATTGCAATGTGATTTCAAACCGGAAAAGCAAGGCGAAAGAAATCCGGGTAAAACAGCATTGGAAGAAAATGGAAGCGTTCCGTCTAAAATTGTGGCGGACGCCGGCTGTTCGCGGCGTTTTTATGAAAGTTTGCCGGGTCTGCCGAATTTCTCCACAAGCTCCTCGAGTGTGCGGGTATGGTCGTCTTGGAGCCGCCTTTGATCCTGAAACCCGTGTAAGGAGTATTGAACGCCCGAACCAGTCCGCTCAAACGGTGAGCCTCCGGTTTGACCGGGTTTCCCCAACTTTGCCCGCATTTTTTGCATTGTCCGTCTTTCATAAGAATACCGGGCAGGCTTGTATGGCCGATTTCCATCTGCTATTGTTCCCCGGCAGTTCCTAAGGTGAACGAAAGAGAGCGCCGCGGTACGGTTCGCTCTCTTTCAAGGCAATTATCTTTTCCCGTATCGCTTAGTCTGCAGGTTGGCGGGGGCGTCTCCGGCGTTACCGTGAACGGTCACCTGTCGCCGTTTTCCTGCACCGTTTTCTTCAGGCTTTTTGCCAACCGCTGCTAATACCAGGTTGACCGGCCGCCATGCCGGGGACGCAAATTCCCTAAACTCAATGCTGCGCGTTGGGGCGTCGGGCGCAGACCGCGTACATCTCGCTGTTGTCGATTACGGCTTCCAGCTTCATGCCCAGCTTTCTCATCAGATCGGCAACGATGTCGGCGGGCGGCAGGCTGTCCATGCTGACGTCCCGATGGGCGTGTACGTGGACACCGTTTATCCGTTCCTTGCTGCACGAGTGGAGGATCGCGAGGAGGCCGCCCGGTTTCAGGGCCGCCGCCAGGTTCTTTATCATGCGCGGCTTCTCGTCAATGTGCGGGAAGACCGAGTAGCAGGCGATCACGTCGAAGGTTTCTGGCGAGAAGCGGTAGCTCACGACATCCCCCTGGATAAAAACACAACCCAGATGGGCGAACTTCCGCTTCGCCACCGCTATCATGTCTTCCGAGATGTCTATCGCGGTGATGTTTTTGCCGGCGGTGTAACGCGAAAGTACCGGGAGCAGCACGCCTGTCCCCGTGCCCACGTCAAGCACGGCGTCGTGTTTCTGTATCAGCAAGAGCCGCGTCAGCATATCGACCTTCGTCATGTCGTTTCTGGATAGCTCGTCCCAGTTCTCCGCCCGCTCGTTAAAAAATTGTTCCTTGCTCATGTTTTCTCCTCATTCGCAAGCGGGGGCCGCTACCCGCCTTATCCTTTCCTTTTGGGGTTAAGAAGGCGGTCAGTGCGGGTAACGCCCGCAAAAAAGTTAAAAGACCCCGCAGTTGATAAATGAGCCTGTTCCAAAACTAATTGACTGTGCGCTAAAGCGCACGGTTTTGGACCAGGCTTGAGCCTGAAGGCTCCTGCGGTTTTTCAGGCTAAAGCCTTGCAAAACCGCGTTTTTTAAAGGTTGCTTGACAAGCGAAGCTTGTATCCCCAAAACTGAAGTTTTGGAACAGCCTCAATCTCCTTACAGAACGAACCTCGTAAATTATGGAACACTTACGAGATACTCCGCCGCTTTGCGGCGGTGAGGTTCATTTTCTCTTTAAAAAATCCATTCCCTGAATCGCCAGAATCGTAAGACCGCCGACAACGACTATGCTTGAGCTTACAGGCAGGTCAAGCACGAATGAAAGCGTGAAACCGGCCATGTTCATGCCGAGGCCGAAAACCGCCCCCAGCAGGATCAGCGCCCTGAACGACCTGCCCATGCGCCGCGCCGCCAGCGCGGGCAGCAGCGTGACGGCGTCCACCAGAAGGGCCCCCGTAACCCGCATCGCCGCAGCCACACCCACGCAGACCGACAACATTACGAGCGCGTACACCGGCTTCGCCCGGACACCGACCGCCCAGGCCAGTTCCCTGTCGAACAGCACGATGTGTATCTCCTTGTAGCAGGAGACTAGAAAAAAGCTTATCCCCCCCGCCACAACGAGTGCGAGCCGGACATCGCTCTCCGTCAGGCTCAGGACGTTTCCCCAGAAAAGGCTGAACGCGGAGACGGCCTGCACGTTGCTCTTGTAGAAAATGATGAAGGCAAGCCCCATACACACCGTCATCAGGAGGCCGAGCGAGCCGCCGGCGGACACCCTGCCCCGGTAGCTCACGACCGCGATCCCGATTCCGGACAACACCGCCGCCGCCATAGACATCATAGATATGTCGAGGCCGAGCAGGAGGCCGAGCGCTCCGCCGAGGAGCGCCGCGTGCATCACGGCAAAACGCGCCGCTATCAGTTCAAGGTTTAGGATGAAGGTACCAAGCACGGGGAAGGTGAGGCCGCTTGCCGCAAGCACGAGAAAAGAACGCGCAAAAAACGGCATCGAAAACAGTTCAGGCATAGGTCTTTGTTACCCGGCCTTCGTCAAAACGGTACACCGCTCCGCATTCTCCCAGGGCGGCCTCGTCGTGGGACACTATCAGCGCGGTGATGTGGCGGTACTCCCGCCGTTCCTTGATTATGCGGAGCAGTTCAGTCCGGCCTTCCGCGTCAAGGCTGGAGGTCGGCTCGTCTAGCAGCAGGAGTTCCGCGTCCGGCACGAGGGCACGGGCTATTGCCGCCCGCTGCGCCTGGCCGCCGGAAAGCTCGCGCACGAGACGGTCCGCAAGTTGCGATATGCCGCAGGCTTCCATCGCCTGCTCGACGGCAAGCCTGTCCCTTCCGGACAGCGGGCGGAAAAAGCCAAGTTTGCCGTACAGTCCCATGCTGACTGAGTCGCGCACGGACAGGGGCAGGTTTCCGCCGGAGGTCTTCTGCGGCACGTAGCCAGTCCGTAGCCGGAACCTGCGCCCGCCCGCCCCCCAGGGGCTCCCGCCCAGTACGCTGAGCCTGCCGCGCACGGGGCGCAACATACCGAGGCATAGCTTAACGAAGGTTGATTTTCCAGCGCCGTTAGGTCCGTAGATGCCGGCGAGACTCCCCGTCTCTATCGTAAGCGTCACGTCCCTCAGCACAATGTTCTTCCCGTACCCGGCGAAAAGTTCTTCCGCCCTTATGACTTCGGCGGCGGCCATCACTTCACATTCAGCAGTATCCGGGCGTTGTAGCGGAACACGTCCTCCACCGTCCGTGTGCCGTCCCTTCCCGGAAAGTTGAGTAGCTCGGCGTAAGGCGCTTTCGCGGCCTCCGCTATCGGCCTTCCGGAAGCGTTATGGTAGTTGTCGATCACAATGTCGGGCTTCAGGTTCACAAGGTCAAGGACGAGGGCAGGAGAAGGTTCGGCGGGGCCGTACTCACCGGCTATGTCCACACCGAGCCAGCTTATGAACGGCGTCTGCATGCTGTTGACGACGGCGCGTTTTCCGGAATAGGCCTCCGCGACCTCTTCCTTCACACCCGCCGTAAACTGGTCGAAGTCTGCAGCCCAGGCTTCGTACTTCCCGGTAGTCCCCAGGAGTTCGGCGATCTTTTTAGCCTCGGCCTTTATGCCGGCAGGATCGTTGGACACCCTGATCTGCAATACATCCACACCCGCGCTGCCTGCCGTCTCCGCCAGCTTCTTGGCAAACATCTCCCACCCGGCATAGATGATCAGCCGGGCCTTACTCGCGGCACTCAGGTCCGATGGTTTCAGTTCGTACTCCGGCGGATGGCGCAGGTCGACCGGCGCTAGTATGTGGACATTATCCGCGCCGGCGCAGTACGCTATCGCCGCCACCCATGAAGTAGAGGCGATGATAACGTCGTCATTCCCGGCCTTGTCCTTCGCGGCATCCTTGCCGCCGAAGGCAAAAAGCGACATCGAAATACCCAAAAAAGCGATAGCCGCCAGAATTTTTGGCGCGAAGCCCCACCCGCAAACAGCCCCGGCGGGCCATTCTCTTTCCTGATTCCTTTCTGCAAACTTTTTCAAAAGCAGCCTCCAAAAAATAGTTTCGCCCTAAACATGGCGACGACAGGGCGCGCCCGTTTGGGTCGCCCGCCCCGGAAGTAATACCGCACAAAGCGGTAGAACTCGCAAACAACTAAAAAAAGAGGCTTCATGCCTTTCCGTCCGGCCTTCAGACCGGCGGTTCATCCAAGCGTCAATCCCCGCCCGCGCTTACCGCGCCTGCGGACGATTACCGCCCTGAATTGGCTCAGTATAATTCGCGTAGGGCCTGACCGTCAAGCATTGCTGGCCTTTTTCAGGAAATTTTAACTGTTTTGACGGCTTATGTCCGGTTAAACGTTTCAGGCGCCAGGGCTGGCCCCGGTAGGCCTGGCGTTTTGTCCGCAATATGCGCTGCCGTAAACGCTGATCCCGCACCCCCCCCCCCCCCGGCAACCCCCGCAGCGGGGGGGGGGGGGGGGGGGCCGCCCCCCGGGACACCCCGGGGACCCGGTCGGA
>JAISLM010000031.1 GCA_031290855.1 Spirochaetaceae bacterium | reverse complement strand
TTTTGGGCGTTTTCGTAGAGTTCCCGCACATAGTAGACCCCGTTTGCGTCGGCGGTCTGGCCCAGATCCTCCCCCTCCCGCTGGGGCAGGGTGGGGTGCATGAATATCACCGTGCCGATGTAGGTATAATAATACCCGGACTTGTCTTCCTCAAAACGGTATTCTTTGATGTAGGCGCTGATGATGTCATGCTGTTCCTGCCGGTCCGTTACCCCGGCCAGTGCCTTGCTCAAGGCCGCGGCCATAGTTTGGGTTCCCAGCCTGATTTTTTCTTTCTGCCCGTCAAGCATCACTTCCGCGGCATCACTTATGCCTGAATTCTTGACATCGTTGGCGGTAACATAGGTTGTTACCGCAAGGGCGACGATCGAAAGCGCCAGCACGCCGATAATTACTATTATTCGTATACCTATCGATAGGTTCCGCAGCATAAACGCTCCTTTTTTCTTTATATTATAGCGATACAACTCATTAATACTGTTGTCAAGGGTGCCGAAGCGATAGCAGCGGCTAACAAAATGGAAGGTCATCGGACGGGCCTTCAGCGCCGGTATTGAGACCTTTCATACGACCGTTCCCGCCCTGGAAATGGCCTTTGTAAACCGCCAGGCCCGGTCGGGTCTGCTCTTCCATTCGGCGGGGGAAGTCAGGCAGCCGGTGTTCATGTATCTTGAGGCCTATTATAAGTGGGTTCGGCTTCATTCGGCACTTGATTATCGGGCCCCTGATGTGTTTAACTCAGGGCAAGCCGCTTAATACTGTCTACCTAACGGGGTAAATTCCAGCCTTGAC
This sequence comes from Spirochaetaceae bacterium, assembly GCA_031290855.1. Taxonomy (GTDB): domain Bacteria; phylum Spirochaetota; class Spirochaetia; order Treponematales; family Breznakiellaceae; genus JAIRMY01. The sequence goes on along the minus strand of JAISLM010000031.1, from coordinate 31,020 downwards.
AGGAGACCGCGCATAGACAACACTTATAAGCGGATTTGTAAATGGGGATACGTACCCTCGCGTATTGCGGCGGGCAGCTTCATTTATACTGGAGGCGTTCCGTGGGATTGGGGATCACGGTAAATGTTAAAAAATTACGGCCCGGCGCTGTTCTGCCGAACTACGCGACGGCGGGGGCCGTCGGCATGGACCTGCGAGCCTGCCTTGACGCGCCGCTTTTGGCGGTCGCCGGCGGTATAGTAACGGTTCCTACCGGGCTGGCCTTCGAGATTCCGGCAGGATACGAGTTCCAGGTGCGTTCCCGCTCCGGGCTTGCGCGTAAAAACGGCCTCGCCGTACTCAATTCACCCGGCACGATAGACTCCGATTACCGCGGCGAGCTTGCCGTCGTCTTAATTAACCTGGGCGGTGTGCCGTTCACGATCCGTCATGGCGACCGTATAGCTCAGCTTGTCTGCGCCCCGGTTTTACGGGCCGTTCTGTCCGAGACGAACAGTCTTTCGGAAACTAACAGGGGGGACGGGGGCTTCGGTTCGACAGGCCTATGAGAGCAAATTCTTTACGGGGCGGCATATCGGGAACGATACTCGGATACCTGCTGAAAGAAACGCTGCTCGCGTTTTTCGTTTCTTTTCTGTTTTTCTTCATAATATTTTTTGTGAACCAGCTTTTGTTGCTGGCACAGGAGATTCTTTCCAAGAAGGTTCCGTTCAACCAGGTCGCGCTGCTGGTTATGTACTCGATTCCCAGCGTTGTCGCGCTTTCAACCCCCTACGCCACCCTGCTCGGCACACTGATGACGATAGGCCGGATGAACACCGATAATGAAATTCTCGTGATGCTGTCCTCCGGCCTGTCATACAAAAATATTTTTATTCCTACATTGCTTGTGGGCATCTTTGTGTCGCTTGTTTCATTCGCCGTGAACGATATTATGCTTCCCGCCGGTACGATAGAGTTTTCAAAGCTTTACAGGCGGATCATGGCATCGACCCCGGCGCTCGAACTGGAAGCCAATTCCGTAAAGCGCTTCAAGGACACGGTCGTGATCACGGGGAACGTTTCGGGACAGAAGATTTCCGACCTGATCATACTCGATAAAACGACAGACGGCGAGCGGCGCGTTATCATGGCGAAGAACGCGGAGTTTGTCGATGCCGGGAGGGAGGGCTTGCGCCTCGACATGGAGAACGCCTTCATACAGTCAACAAAAGAAAACGTTCACGGCGATTACGACTACGCCCAAAGCGGCTACCTTCGCTACCGTATCGAACAGGATGATTTTATCGTGGCGGTATCGACGATAGGGCCGCGTGAGATGAGTTCCAGGGACGTGTTGGACGAGATAAAGATCAAAGAGGATACGCTGAATTCGACGCTGTTCGACAGGTACAACAGGCTGGTCGGCTCCGCCCTCGCTCTGGAAGACGCGATGCGCGGCGGGAAAAACGCGCGTAACTGGGGGCAGCGACTCACGCTTACCCAGAATTTCCTCCGCGAGTACCAGCTTACCTCGTCGCTTAAATCCGACCGGATACTTTCGGTCTGGAGGCTGGAATTTTACAAGAAATTCTCCATTCCGTTCGGCTCGCTCTGTTTTATTTTCCTTGCGGTGCCGCTCGGCCTGCTCGCGAAAAAGAGCGGGCAGACGGTCGGTTTTATACTGGGGATAATCATATCGGTCGTGTACTGGGCGCTTCTTTTGGGCGGGCAGAACATGGGCATAAGGCTAGGTTATTCCCCGTTTTGGACGATGTGGCTGCCGAACATAATCACGTTTGTTATAGGCGTTGTAATGTGTGTGCAGAGGGTCAGCCGATGATACTGGACAGGTACATGGTAAAGCATTTCATACCCGTATTCATCTTTGCCTCGTTTATGTTTGTTACCCTGCTATGCCTGATCGACCTGTTCCTCAACCTTGTACACTATCTGAACTACGAAGCACCCTTTTCGGAGATCATGAAGGCGAGCTATTACTATATTCCGAAAAGTTTTTCCCTCGCGCTTCCGATCTCGCTGCTGTTCGCTTCGGCGTATACGCTGGGCGATCTTTCGGCGCGTAACGAACTGACGTCGGTAATATCGTCCGGGATACCGTTTTGGCGTCTGTCGTTTTCTTTCATGGTTATAGGGCTTCTGGCCTCGGTGTTCGCGTTTTTTTTTGAGGACATAATCGTAATCCCCACGTTCAAGGAAAAGAATACGATAACCCGCACCCTGCGGCATCAAAAACAGGTGGAAAAGAATTCCGATATTGTCGTCAAAACACGGGACGGCAACAGGATCTATTCGGTTGATTATTACGACAGCAACAACCAAACGCTTAACGGCGTCAGCATTGTCGAGCGGGACGAGGAGGGTGGGTTTATGTCACAGATACGCGCCCCTGTCGCCCGCTGGAACGGGGAACACTGGCTTTTCAGCAACGCCTACATCTATGAATGGGAAGACCGCCTGTTGCGCGTCCACGCGCTTCCTCCCGTCACCGACTACACGGAGGAGCCCGATATATTTGGCCGTAGTTCCGTTGACGCGGCGGACCTTTCGGCGCGGGAAGCGGCGCTGCTGGTAAAAGACCTGAAAACGGCCGGTCTTCCTTACGCGGACGCGCAGGCGGATTACTATCACCGCTTTTCATTTTCGACGGTTTCATTCATCGTCATTATCCTCTCCATTTCAATGGGCGGACGTTTCAGAAAAAATATTATGCTGATGAGCCTTTTAACCAGCCTTATAGCGGCGGTTATATTTTACGTGATGGAAATGCTCAGCATGATGATGGCAAAGCTTGGTTACATCCTGCCCGTCATAGGCGCGTGGTTTCCGGTCGTTTTCTTTTCGATACTGGGGCTCGTGCTTGTCAGGTACGCCAAGACCTAAGGACGTATATGTTTGCCGTGCGTCATAAGGACACTGATACAATGGCGCGTACCGGGCGGCTGTCTCTGCCGCACGGAGAGCTGTCCACGCCGGTGTTCATGCCGGTCGGAACCAACGCGACGGTCAAGGCGCTTACAAACGGCGAGCTTTGCGAGATCGGTTTTGAAATAATCCTGTCGAACACCTACCATCTGTACCTGCGTCCCGGAACGGACGTTATAGGGGCGGCGGGCGGCCTGCACGATTTTTCAGGATGGAAGCGGAACTATTTGACGGACTCAGGCGGTTTCCAGATATTCTCGCTGTCGTCTTTGCGAAAGATAAGCGACGAGGGTGTCCGCTTCCGCTCCCATATAGACGGAAGCGAACATCTTCTGTCGCCGGAAAAGGTTGTTGACATACAGGCGCTCTTAGGCAGCGACATACAGATGCAGTTAGACGTTTGCACAAGTTACGATACGCCGTACAATAAGGCTCTCACGGCCCTGCAAACGAACAACCTGTGGCTGCGGCGCGCCAAACAACGCTGGCTAGAACAGCGGGACGCGGGCTACCGCGGACTGTTCTTTGCGATAGTGCAGGGGAACTTCTACAAAGACCTGCGCGAGCGGAGCGCGGAAGCGGTTACAGGCGCGTACCCTTCGGGGATCGCGATAGGCGGGCTTTCCGTAGGGGAACCCCGCGAAGTGTTCGCCGAGTATCTGTCTTTTACCGGCGGACTTTTGCCGGACGACAAACCGCGCTACGTGATGGGGATCGGTACCCCCGACTATATACTTCTTGCGATAGAGAACGGCATCGATATGTTTGACTGCGTTTTACCGACAAGACTCGCCCGCAACGGACAGGCCCTGACGCATTCCGGCCCGCTTTCCCTTAAAAAACAGGAGCGCGCTTTCGACCTTTCCCCGATAGATTCCGCCTGTTCCTGCAAGGTTTGCAAAAAATATAGCCGGGCCTATCTGCGCCATCTTTTCAAGGCGGGAGAAATCCTTTTCCCGATGCTTGTAAGCTACCACAACCTGTACTTCCTGCATGATCTGATCAAAAAAGCGCGGCTTGCGATAGAGGCGGATCGTTTTACAGTGTATAAAGAAGAATTCCTAAAAACTTATTACGGGGGGATCGAAGCAAATTGAAAACTCTCTGCCTTGCGGCGCTTCTGTTTTTTGGCGCCGCGTTTTTTGCGGCCTCCGCGGAAACGTCTTCCGCCGCGCCGGAAGAGACCGCGATGCGGGAAACGATAAGCTACGGCACGGACAACGAGATACTGGAGCTATTAAAAAAACTGCGGACGGACAACATCGATTATCTGGACGGCGATCTGGCTGGGCTTGCCTCAAGGACGAAGAACCAAAACATCATCCTTGGGATATTTTCTTTTTTTAACGAAAGGTCGCGGGAAGGGCTGAAAGATACGGCGCTTGCGATTCTCGGCGGGCGTGAGAGCGAAACTCCGCAAAAGGTAAACGCGGCGCTGGACTACCTCGGCACGGTAAAAGAGGCTGGCGCGATCCCTGTCCTCACGGAGATCGTATCTTCCGACGACACCATGTACGATAACGCGGCGATAAAGGCGCTTGGAAAAATTGTTTATTCGGAGGCGGGAGGCGGGAGGCCGGACATAACGGAAATCCTCCTGGACTATTACAACAAACGGAGTCCGGGCGGCGACACGCGGCAGGAGCTGGTGTCCGCAATCGGCTATAGCGGCGGGCCGGAGGCCGCCCCCTTCCTCCTTAAAATAATAAACAGCGCCGACGAGTCCGCCCCGCTTCGTATGGCGGCCCTCGAAGCGGCGGGCAGACTGAAGGACGCGGCCGCCCTAGACAGCATAATCGCGTCCGCCTCTTCCGCCGACCCGAACATACGCTTTGCGGCTATTGGCGCCCTGGGCGCTTTCAACGGGGACGCGGTCGACGCGGCGATACTGGAAGGTTTCCGCGACACCTACTTTAAGGCGCGGCTTGCGGCGGTACGTTCTGCAAAGGCGCGGCGGCTGAAAGAGGCGATTCCGTACCTGCGTTACCGCGCCGAAAGGGACGAGGCCGCCGCGGTAAGGGACGAGGCGGTTTTGGCGCTGGGCGGTCTGGACGACGAGAAGGCGGACGCGGCGCTTCTTGCGATGCTGGAGGACGGGAAGGCGGGCGACGGCCTGCGCGCCCGCTGCGCGGAAATGCTTGTCAAGAATAACGCGGAGCGGTACACCGAGCGGATCATCGCAAAACTTGACGAGGCGAAGGCAAAAAACCAGACCGGCCTGTACAAGGGCCTTTTGAAGGCGCTCAGTTTTGCCGAGACTGGCAAGGTAGAAGCCCTGGCCGCCCGCCTTTTCGCGTCAAACGACGTCACCGAAAAGTTCTACGCGCTTGATCTGACGGCGAACAACCGCTTTACCGCCTTCAGGGACGAAGTGGAACGCCTCGCAAAAGACAAAAACTCAAGCCTCTCCCGCCGCGCAAAAACAACACTAGAAAAGATACTGAGGAATGAGCAATGAACGATTAATAATGAAATGGCTGAAGCAGACCTTCGCCATTAGGTACAACCGGGACAGCGGACGGACGGGGCACCTGTGGGGCGACCGGTACCGGTCGCGGATCCTGGAAGGGGAGCCGCCGGACGGCGGGGTAAGCCCCGTAACCACGCGCCGCCTCGCCGGGCGCACGGCGGCTGGAGGCCCGCCGACCCACGGCAGGGTCAGACCCTATCGCGGGAAACGGGCTGCCGGGGCCGAGTTTTCCCGCCTATACCCCCTTACTGTGGCCCCGGCACCCGGATAAGCGGCATAATCCATCCGGCGAACCGTAACAGCCGCCATTTCCTCGCAAAACCGAACCCGCCAAGTGGATACGTCTGCCCTGAAATCTGAATTGTGGGTCAGGTTTAGAGCTTGCCGCACGGAGGCTCATTACCGGACGCCGCCGGAGGCGATGAAAGCGAGGTATTCGCCGTACTCCGTCCTGTTTTCCGCGGCGAGGCGCAGCAGTTGCCCTGCGTCTATCCAGGCGTTCCGGTAGGCGATCTCTTCGATGCAGGACACGTACAGGCCCTGCCGTTTCTGGATCGTCTCGATGAAGTTGGCTGCCTCCAGAAGACCGTCATGTGTGCCGGTATCGAGCCACGCCATGCCGCGGCCCAGGAATTCGACGGAAAGCCTTCCTGCTTCGAGGTAGACCTTGTTAACGGAAGTGATCTCAAGCTCGCCGCGTGCGGAAGGCTCTATGTTTTTCGCGATCTCCAGCACGTCGTTCCCGTAAAAGTACAAACCCGGCACGACATAGCGCGATTTCGGCACGTCCGGCTTTTCTTCTATCGAGACGGCCCTGCCGGACTCGTCGAACTCGACGACACCCATGCCGAGCGGGTCTTTGACATAGTAGGCAAAGACGATGCCGCCCCCGCAAGAGCCGACTTTCACCGCGGCGTCCTTCAGCACGGTACCGAAGCCGCGCCCGTAAAAAACATTATCGCCCAGCACTAGGGCGCAGGCGTCGGCCCCGACAAATTGCCGGCCCACGATGAAGGCGTCGGCAATCCCGCGCGGGCTTTCCTGCACGGCATACCCGAAACGCATCCCCAGCCGTTCCCCGCCGCCAAGCAGTTCCCGAAACATACCTATGTCGCGCGGCGTAGATACTATTAAAATTTCACGAATGCCGGCAAGCATAAGGACGGACAGCGGGTAGTATATCATCGGCTTGTCGTACAGCGGCAGAAGTTGTTTTGAAACGACTTTTGTTACCGGAAACAGCCGCGTTCCCGCCCCGCCGGCAAGGATTATCCCCTTCATACAGAAGCATGGTAACGTTTCCGACCCGACCAATTCAAGCGGCGGAAAACTGTTTTGCCTGCTTCGTTTAAACAAGGAAGGCTATGACGGGGTGTTAGACCCCACTGCGACTAAATTCATACCGGCTGGATAATGCCGGCTTAACGGTTGTTGCCGCTCTGGCGGCTAAACTGTTCCAGGGAATCCGTCATGCGTTCCATGCGGGTGTAGGCGCCCTCAAGCTCACCGTACTGGGCCTTGAGCGTCTGTTCTTTTATGCTCAACTGGCGGTCGAGCGTTTCGATGCGGCGGTCGTTGGCCGCGATGCGGGAGTCAAGACCGGCGGTCTTTGCCGCTATGATGCCGCCCAGTTCGACGTAGGGCTGGAGTGTCTGGTTCAGCGTGTAGGCCAGGCCCGTGTCAATGATCAGGTCGCCGTCGCTGTCCCTGCCGAACAGCTGCCTAAGCGTGTCCGTGTTGGTTTTTAGCGCCTCGTCAAGGGCCGCTTCGTTTATTTCAAGGTAACCGCGCATCTTGGACGGGTCGTATCCGCCGCTCCGCCGCGCGTCGCTCATTATACCGAAGGACGAGAGCAGGTGTTCCTGCCCCGCGGCGTCCGTGTACGGGGAACTCATTATCTGTTGCAGCCTGCTCCTGAAGCGTAGCAAATCACTGTCACCGGAGAACATACCGAGTCTGTCGCGCAGTTCTTTCTGTTCGTCTTCGCTAAGGTATGTGAGTTCCCTTATTACGCTTTCGTCGTTGCGGGTAAGCACGTTGAGTTCGGCCATCAGGCGGTTGTAGTTACCGACAAGCGTTATCACGGCATCCTTGACCGCCTCCGTGTCCGTCTCAACTTCGAGCGTGACGGGGGTCTCGCTCGCCGCGCGCGCGTTGAGCGTAAGGCCCGGTACCAGGTCGTCTATCATGTTCGTGGGGCGTCGCACTTCGATGCCGTCCATCAGGACGATTGCGTCCCGCGCCGTCGATACCGGGTTCAGGGGCCTGACTTCCCCGCCGGCAGGGGCTGGATCGAAGAGTTGTATGTTTCGTATCGATACCGAGCGGTGCGTGTTGTCGTTGTTTATGTTGATGCCGGTGATTGTCCTGCCCTCCGCCAGCGGGTAAAGCTGGTACTGATTCTGTGTGAAGCCGGACATATCGTTTACGGGCGGCAGCGCGACGCTCGTCCCGTCGCTGAATTCAAGGCTCAGCACGGACAGGTTATTGACACGGGCGTCGGCGGGCGGCCTCGCGGGGGCGCCGGCTGTAAGGGCGGGCGGGGCGGCCTGCTCGTCCGGCGCTGCCGCGTCAGGCTGGTCGGGCGCGGCAGCGCCGCCGGCACGCTGGCGCTGTATCACGTATTTGCCGTCTACAACGGTGTCGTTCTCCCCGGCGGTGGCTGTGGGGATAAGGGGCTGGGGCGGAAACACGGCAGCCTGATCGGGGGCGTCGTTGCTTGGGGGGCCGCTTCCGCCGCCGGGCGCGGGTGAAGCGGCGGACAGCACCAGGTCCGCCGCCGTAATCGAGGTCTCAAAACGTAGTATCAGCGTACGGGTCGGCACGACAGTCCCCAACGAAATACTTATGTCGGACATGGGCGGCGCTTGCATTCCGTCGCCCGCGACAGACTCGTTTACCGCCGAAGCGCCGCGGGCCGCTACCGCCTTGATGTTGGTGGTTTTCGGCTCGCCTGCGGCCTGCCCTACGATGCCGGTTTGCAGGGCCAGCCTGAGCGCGTCGTCCGAAAAGGTAAGCCTGTTTTCCGCGCCTGTTACAAGGGATTCCAGTACCAGGGACTTGTTGCCCTTTTGCACGGCGACCAGTCCCGCCTTTATGCTGCCCTGGCCGCGCCGGTTTACCGTATCGACAAAGTCCTGTAGACCGCCGCCCGAAAACTTGAATGAAACGCTTTTGCCGCCTGTCGAGAAGGAATAATCGCCTGCCGGCACCTGAAAGGCGGCGTCCAGCGGCTTCGAAAGGAAGCGGTCCGCCGCCGCCGTCTGCTTTACGATGAACTCATGCTGCTGCGCGTCCGCCTCGCGTGATACGGAAGCGGCGAGCGCCCCCTCGTTGCTTGAAACGGCGGATTTGTCGCTGAACGGATTCTGATAGGAGTAAAGCAGGCGGGAATATTCCCGCAATTGGGTGATACGCCGTCCCAGGTTCTGCCAGTTTGTCTTTTGCGCGACAAGGGTTTCGTTTGTCTGTTCGATCCGCTGCCTGGGCAGACGTTCAACCCGCATAAGATTTTCGACAATCTTTTCCGTGTCAAACCGGCTTTTTACCCCCGGCACAGATATATCAGGCATGAATCCTCCTGCCTCCGCGCCCATTAAACTTTTTCGTCAAACAAGAAACCTATCGCTTCTTCTATCTTGCTGTGAAGACGCTGTAGTTCTTCAGGCGGCAGTACTTTTATTACTTTATCGGTATCAGGGTCTATCACGTTGACGGTTATCTCGTTTGATTCATGGTTTATAACAAATTGTAATTTTTTGTTGAACGCAAGACTTATTTTTTCAAGGCGTTCAACCCCGGCCCTGATGTTTTTCAATGTATGATTTCCCGGCAGACTCGAAGCGAAACGTTTAACCTCGGTGTCCCAGTTTGGGTCGTTCATCAGTGAAGCGCCATACTCCACATTCGGTTTACGTTTTGCCGTCGCTGTCTGCGGCATGGAAAATCCTGTCTCAACAACACTTGCTACCATATTCAAAATATACCTCCTCGCTGTCGTATGGTGGAAACCAACGTCCGGCCTGGATCAGTACCGGCATTAAGCGGTTTTACAAAAATGAACCTCCCCGCCACAAAACGGCGTCAAGCTGTTTTGCCTGACGTTTTACTTCCTGCCTAACCTTATTAAGGAGGGACAAGGCGTGGGAGCAGACCCAACCGCTAATAAAAAGATGGGGAAGCGCGCGAAACCTCCCCATCTTCCTGTGATAAAAGACAACGTCCAGAAGCCTCTTACCGTAAAAAATTTACCTTCCGCTTAACCAAGTAACGAAAGAACCGACTGATTCCTGACGTTGGCCTGGGCAAGCATCGCGATACCGGCCTGCGAAAGTATCTGGTCCTTTGTGTACTGAACCATACCAGACGCCATATCCTGATCACGTATGCGCGATTCGGCCGCCTGAAGATTTTCCGCCGCCGTCGCAACTCCGATGGCCGCCGTTTCAAAACGGTTCTGGTAAGCGCCAAGGTCCGCGCGCTGCTTCGATACAATCTTGAGCGCGTTGTCCAGGTCGCCGATTGCCTTGTTGGCGCTTTCGGGACTAGTAAGGTCAATGCCCCCTTGATCAAACTGTAGGCCCAGGGCCTGCGCCGTCATCGTACCTATGAAAATTTGTTTGCTCTGATCCATGTTTGCGCCAACCTGAAGCTGCATAACAGCGCCGGTAGCGCTTTCACGGGCAAACGAGCCGGTAAGCATATTCATACCGTTGAACTGGGCGTGGCTTGCTATACGGTTGATTTCGTCTACAAGCGCTGAAACTTCAACCTGTATTTGCATACGATCCTCGCCGGTGTAAATGCCGTTGGCCGCCTGCACGGATAATTCTCTCATGCGATGCAAAATGTCCTGCGACTCCTGAAGGTAACCCTCCGTCGTCTGAATGAACGATACGCCATTCTGAATGTTGCGCTCTGCCTGGTTAAGGCCCCTGATCTGACTCCTCATCTTCTCAGAAACCGCAAGACCGGACGCGTCATCACCCGCACGATTGATACGCAGACCAGAACTGAGCTTTTCCATAGCTTTTGTCGTATCAGCCTGGGTAACCCCAAGCTGACGATTGGCAAACATGGCGCTCAAATTGTGATTTATAATCATATAACCCTCCATGTGTTGGTTAATCTTTAGCTATCCTTAGCTTAAGACCGTACACGCAACAGGCCCGGCCCGGCCTTCGCGCCGCGCCGTACCGGTATCCTGAAAGCGGAACGTCAGACTACTCAATCCATAAAACCTGCCAATGGCAGGCGATAAAGCGGATTGACCATTCTGACGTGTCCGCCGTGTACTACCCAACGAGGGTATTTGTCAATTATCAGCGGCTTTTACAGCCTATAATCATTGTAAACTACTTTTAAAAAATATTCAAGCATTCTTCCAAAAAGGGAATAGGGGATAAAGAGGCTGTTTCAACGCAGCTTCCCTACCCCCATTGTCCCCACGCCTTTTTTACTGGAGCAACTGAAGTACCGAGGACGCCCTCTGGTTGGCCTGCGCAAGCATTGCGGTGCCGGACTGGCTGAGTATCTGGTCGGTAACGTACCTGACCATTTCGTTGGCCATGTTGGTGTCGCGTATGCGGGATTCCGCGGCCTGCAGGTTTTCCGCGCCAATGTCTATACCGCGTATTGCGTGTTCAAGTCTGTTCTGGTAGGCTCCAAGGTCGGCGCGCTGCTTGTTGATGATCTTGATAGCAACGTCAAGGGTGCCTATCGCACGGTTGGCGGAATCGGCGGTTTCGAGAGACAGGATGCTTTCGTCATCTACATTACGGATGCCGAGGCCCTTTGCCGTCATGGTACCGATGAAGACTTGCTCCCGCTGGTCTATGTTCGCGCCGATGTGGAACCACATGGAACCGGTAACTACATTATTGCCTAGCTGCTGGGCAAAGCGTCCGGTGAGCATGTTGAGGCCGTTGAACTGGGCGTGACTGGCAATGCGGTCTACTTCGTCGATAAGCTGGGAAACTTCAACCTGAATCTGCATACGATCTTCGGCGGTGTAGATACCGTTGGCGGATTGCACCGCAAGTTCACGTATACGCTGGATGATGTCCTCGGTTTCCTGTAAGTAACCCTCAGTAGTCTGAATGAATGAAACGCCGTCCGCGGCGTTGGCCGAGGCGCGGTTCAGGCCGCGTATTTGGCTGCGCATTTTTTCGGAAACAGCGAGCCCGGACGCGTCGTCGCCGGCACGGTTAATCCGTAAACCGGACGACAGTTTTTCCATGTTTTTTTCAAGCGCGCTCTGAGTTACTTTGAGAGAGCGATCTGCGAACATGGCGCTAAGGTTGTGGTTGATAATCATTATCTTCCTCCATGATTTGTTGCGGATTGGGGCTCCGCATAAAGGGCATCCTTGCCCTTTTTAAGCTAGACCTTCCCCATTAGGCTTCGCTTATTTCAAATATCGGCGGATAATATACATTACTTTACAAGCCATGTACGGCGTACTCCCAAACCTTTATAAACGGCTCGATTTCGGCGCGAACGCGCTTCAGGAAGACGATGTCGCTTGACGGGGGACGCGCCCCGTCCGTGGCGGCGCAGTCCGGGAAGTGCGCCCACAGGTACGAGGCCGCGTCGAGCAGGCTGTCCAGGCGTCCGGCGGCGGCCTTCGAATCGCCTGTCAGTATGCCGAGCAGTTCGTAAAGCAAGCCTTTCTCCCGTTCAATGAAGGCGCGTAAAAGCGGAGCCCTGGACGGGGCCGGCGCCGCGGCCGCAGGGGAGGCCCCGTTGCGGCCTCCCGCCACCGCCATTGCCTGCCGCGCCGCCTCGCGGGACAGAGTATCCACGCCGAGCGCCGGGCCGCGTCCGGCTATCGCGAACACGCGGCCCGTCCCGGCGAATTCCCGCCCGAAAAGGCTGCGGTAATTTTCCATTACGGGGTCGCTGTACGCGCCTCCGCCCGCGACGGCGCGCCCCCTCATAGCCGCCGCCGGGTACAGGCCGCCGAAGCGCGTATGCCTTGCGAGAGCTTCGCCGTGGGACGGACTCCCGCGGCAATGGTACTTGTCGAGCGTGAACGCAAAGTCTATTCCGGCGGTAAAAACAGGCCCCGTTCCCAGCCCCAGCGCCAGGCTCACCGCGCTAAGGCCGACGGAACCGAGCGGCGGAAGTTCGGCGGGCAGCAGTTTGAGGGCGGCGAGCCGTTCAAATATGCTTAACTCCGTCCAGCGCGTCCAAAACATATAGGTTTCGCCGCCCAAAACACCGCTTGTGGCGGGCAGCGCGGACAGGTCCATCGCGACCGGCACGCGCCAAGCGCCCATGCCGCCGAAATCACGCAGATTCCAGTGCTGGGCTTCCAGCGCGACGACAAGATCGGGCCGGACATTCCGTTCCCTGAGGGGGCGCAGCGCCGTATCTACGCACAGTATACGGCAGGCCGGAGGCAGGGGCCGCCGTTCAATGCCGTCAAGAAAAGCGTCGAGGGAAGGCCCCGCGCCCAGGACGAGTACGGGGCAGACGCCAAAATCGAGGCTTTCCACACCGGGCCTTTCCGCAAGCAGGCGAAGGTTCCGTATCGCGTTACGCATATACCGCCGTCCCAGCCTTGCAAGCGTGAGGGCGTTTGACCATTCCGTAGCTACGCTGCGGCGCAGAAGATCCAGCGCCGCCTCGTAAAAATCCGCGTTTAACTGCCGCCCGGCAGTTAAACGCAGTTCCTTAACCCGCCTAAAGCGACGCCGCCCCCAGGTACGTCCGGCAAACGCGGACGGCGCTTCCGGATTCCCGGTTCGTATGAAGCGGAAGCGTTCGTCCCCGGCCGCTTCCAGCGCGCCGATATGCTCGCTGGAAAGAGCGTACAGGGCCGCGTCCGCCTCGACGCAGAGCAGCGCCGAGCTTGGCGGCAAATTCCGCATTATAAGCGGTATGCCGTAGCCCAGAAGCGGGGACGGCAGCAGGTACAGCGTCTCCGCCGCAAGCGGCAGGGACGACTCTACCGCACGTTCGGCCTGCCGCAGCGGGTCTACCCGTGACAGCAGCGCCCTGCCCCGGTAGTAAACGGAAAAGCCGTAGCGCGCCTGCTCCAGGCGGGGCGGATCGCCGCCGCCGGTTTTACTTGTCTGCATGGTTTGAGGAATACGACGCCGGACACACGGATAAAAGAAATATGCCGGGCATACGGCGTTCAGTGTCTGGGTGTCGAGAGTCGCGCCGGGGCGGGAAGCACGGCCCCGCCGCCTTTTGGCGGCAAGACCGGGCCCGTAAAGTCGTGACTAATTTGAAAACAGCCGGAAGTAGGTACTGATGAAGTTGTCATTAAACTTATCGCTTGAGAGGACGGAACTTGCGACACTACGCAGCGTCTCGTTTTGGGCCCACCAGGACGAAAATATCGTCCTGGTGTTTTCGGCGGCGTCACCTTCGTCCGTAAGCTCCTCGCCAGGATACAGGATGACGATGTTGTTCTCGCCGCCGCCCAGCACTACCGGGCGGGAAGGCTCGCCGACAGGGGTGGAAAAGGCTGTACGCCAGAAGTTTTCATCGGAAACGGCGTCACGCAGGCCGGGAGCCTGGAACGAATTGAGGCTTTTAAACAGGGGACTGTCGCCGTAATTTATCGGAAGCGGGCCGAATTCATATACCCGCAGGTCCGCGTCCCCCGCCGCGCCGGTAAAACCGATCCGCCGCGCCTCTTGCGCGAAATTTTCAGCCTGGGTGATAAGCCAATCCTCGATAACGCCCCGCTCGCTGTCCATGAGAAAGCCGCGTATCTTGCTCAAAGTATCCGAATCTTGCAGGTTTGACGTGCGTGACTCCTCGTTTGCGCGGAAAAAGACCCAGCCGGACGAAAGCTCGAGTAAATCGCTGATCGTGTCCTTGGGCAGGTTTATCACGGCCCGCCACTGGTCTTCGTCAGGGATTTCAGCGGAAAGCTCAAAGGCCATCCTCGTACCGGTATCCCCGCCCCGGTCGGCGTATTCGTCGTCGGACTGTGTGCGGGCGGCGTCCTCAAACGTTATCTCGCCGGAGCGAATCTTGTCCATTACGGCCTGCGCCTCCCGCTTGCCTCCCGAAACCGTTATCCTTGAAAGGTACACCGTTTTGAACATATCCGCGTTCTTGTTCGCGTAAGAGGCAGACTCGCTGTCGGGATACGACGAATAGGGGAAGGCCGTCATGCTGAATTTGCGCTGGGTTAGCGCCATCCGCCCGATAAACTCGGCCTCCGCCCCGGCGGTTTTTATCGTAGCGGCATCGTCATGGTAAATATTGACGGTTACGTCGTTCCGCATATCCTGCCACAGCTTTATCCTTGCGGAAGCGTCCATCCTGTTGTACTTTACCGCGGAAAAGCGCCCGTTCTCCTTAAAGAAGGGTAGCTCCGCAACTTTTCTGTCCACAAAGGACTTGGACGGCGTGTAGCCCGAAGTCTCCATAATATCAAGAACCGCCGTGCGCTCGGCGGCCGCCTCGAAGGCGCTCCGCCACGCCTGGTAGTTACCCATCCCGTAGTCCCGCGAATTCCGCTCGACCATCAGGGCGAAGAAACCCCCGCTTGAATAGACTATCGGCTTACCGTTCCAGGAGCCGAACTCCAGACGCGAAGCCGCCAAACCCTCGCCCGGCACAATCGCCGGCACAAGGACGAAGGCTATTACCACAATAACAAGAACCAGCACCGTCCCTATGAAAACAAGCGGGTGATGCCTGAAACGCCGTTCAATACCGGACTGTCCCGAAGCATCCGGCTTTTTGCCCTGTTTTTCGGATTTTTTCTCAGCCATGAAGCTCTCCTCGTATCATACGGATCCCGCCGCCAAAACATTTGCCGCAGGCGTGAGGCCCGCGTCTTAAGCTTTTTCGCCGGACTTCGCGTCCTTCGCGGCGGGGGCGGCCTCCGGCGCGGCGGCTTCGCCGGCCTCCTCGGGAGCTTCCGTTTCGGCTTTGGCAAACTTGACAAGTGCGACCACCTGATCCTCGGCTGAAACCAGCTTAACGCCGTCACCCAGCGGCAGATCGCGGACATGTATCGACTGGTTCACGCCCAGGTTGGATATATCGACATTGACACGCTCGGGCAAGTCTTTGGGAAGGCACTCCACCTCTATATCGTGAAGCGGGGTTTCAAGAATACCGCCCTCCCGGACGCCTACCGGGTTGCCGTCAAAGTGCACGGAAACACGGGCGCGAAGCAGTTTGCCCATGTCAACCTCATAAAAATCAATGTGCAGGATGTTGCCGTCCTGTATATTCCGCTGCGTAGCCTTTACGAAGGCGTCATGCGGGTCGCCGTCCACGTCAATCTTTACTATCGTACTCTCAGAAATAGTCCGCAGCCGGGCCGCCAGTTCCCGTCCGTCAAGATCTATCGCTATGTTAGCGCCCTTCCCGTATATAACGCCCGGAACCCGCCCCTGTTTCCTAAGACGGGCGGACTTTGCGGACCCAAAATCCGTCCTTGCTTTGGCGGAAAAAACAACATTTCTCATAAATTTGAACTCCTTAAGCCAGTGTACATGGGATATGTTATTATGGGCGCCCAAAAGTGTCTACCCCGGATCAACGCGCAAAGCGCGTTGATCTTGCGGAGTTTGCGTAAAGCAAACTCCAGACTCTTCAAAAAGCCTTATCCCCCGGCGGACTCGACCGCCCCCATGTATTCCATTAATCATTGAGGCTGTTCCAAAACTTCAGTTTTGGAGAGACAAGCTTAGCTTGTCCAGCAACCTTTAAAAAACGCGGTTTTTCAAGGCTTTAGCGCACAGTCAATTAGTTTTGGAACAGGCTCCATCGCTAATTTTTGTGCGGGTGAACGGCAGTTCCAAAGGCGCGGTGCGCCTTTGGCCGGTGACGCCGTCCCGCAGCGCCTTAACCTTTCGGCCCCTTCCACTTTTTTTCCGTATGTTGAAGCAAAACGCGGGCAAGCGCACATATATTTTACATGAGACATTTAAGAATGCTGAAACAGGGCGTGTGGTACGAAATCAGTACCCGCGTCAACAACCGGGAACCCCTGTTCCGAGGTGGGCGGGCCCCGGCGCTGTTCGACCGGGTGTTCCGGGAGACCGCGCGCAGGTTTGCCTTCGCGGTCCGGGGCTTGAGTCTTGCCGGCGACCGGCTGGCCTTTTACATCAGGCCCGCGGACGGGTTCGAGCTGCCGGCGATAATGAAATGGCTGAAGCAGACCTTCGCCATTAGGTACAACCGTGACAGCGGACGGACGGGGCACCTGTGGGGCGACCGGTACCGGTCGCGGATCCTGGAAGGGGAGCCGCCGGACGGCGTGGAGGCGGGAGAGGAGACCCCGCAGGCGGCCCATGGGGTCAGACCCCGAAGCGGGAAACGCCTCACCGGAAGCGCGGCGGCGGGGGGCCCGCCGGCCTGCGGGGTCAGACCCCATCGCGGGAAACGGGCGGCCAGGCCCGCGTTTTTTCTCCTATACCCCCTTCCCGCCGCCCTGTCGCCTGGATAAGCGGCATAACCCGCCCGGCGAACCGCGGAAGTCGCCATTTCCTCCCCAACCCGAACCAGCCCAGGGGGTACGCCTGCCCTTAAATCCGAATTGCGGGTCAGGTTTAGCGCCTGCGGGGGCATTCGCGGCGGAGCCGCTCCGGAAGCGCGGATCGGGCTTCCCCCGATCGGCAATGCATAACGGGTGTCACGGGCCCGGTAATTTGTTATACTGTCATTGAGCAGCTTTCAAAAACCGGACGGTTTTGGAAAACCTCTCTACAGAATGGACTTGTTCGACAACCCGGTTGGCTACCGAACAAGTCTAGGCAAAATGCTCCGCATTTTGCTGTTTTTAAGCGGTTGTTGTTCAGAAACTAAAGTTTCTGAACAACCCTAATATTTAAATTCGTGAAAGGGAGCGTGTGATGAAAAAAACCGGGTTACTGACGATACTTTGTCTTGCCGTACTGACGCAGTGCGAGCTTTGGAACAAGCCGCTGGTGGCGCCGCTGAAAGAAAAGGTGGACGAGCTTACCTCTATAAAAAGCATCTTTATATCGAAATACCCCAAAAAGAACGCTTTTCAGACGGGCGTCGATGTCGACAAGGTACCTCAAAGCGCGGAAGACTGGGCCGGCCCGGACTACGAACTGGAGCTTTCCGGGATGAACGGGATGGACGAGGCGCGGGTTCTCGTTCCCGGTCTGGAGTACCATGTCGAAGAGGCCGGCTACGACGCCGGCGGGGAGACCGGGGAAACCGTCATCAGGAAGGTAACGCTGGTGCTGAACGACACGCACAGGTACGGCAGGCTGACGGCGGAGTTCGACATACGGATACTGCCGCCCGGCGTGCGTATCTACACGATAGTTCCCTACCATGACGGGAAGGGCAACAGCGTACTGGCGGTTCCCTCCAGCTTTACCGGGAACGACGCCAGCGCCGGCCTTACTGTGGACGTGTTCTTATACCCGAAGAATGGCTGGCGGCTTGACGTCGGCAGTGTGCCCAGCTACGGCTTTACCCAGCCCGGCGGCGGAAACGATTATACGGAAATAGACGAAGCGCCGTATCGGTTTACGGCGAACGAGGACCTGATAACCAGGCTAGGGGCCGGTAACGAGATCCACCTTTACGCCGAGTTTATAAAGCCCGTGCTGGAACTGAGTGACAGTAACGGCGATTTCAAAAAATTCTACAGTGAAGGGGACGAGGCCGGTCAGCTCAGCCTCCTTGCTGCGGCTGTCGGGGATGCGAAAACGGGGGACACGATAACGGTGATGTCGGACATCGAGCTTAATGGCGTCATCACGGTGGAGGAAAAAAGCCTCACGATCCGGCCTTACGGGGAAGCGGGGAGCCGGGACGTAACGATAAAGCGCGGCGATTCCTCCTACACCGGCAGCCTGTTCACGGTCAAGGAGGGGAGCGTCCTTACGCTGAAAGGCAAGGGAACGCGGCGGCTCGTGGTAGACGGCGCTATGTCTGCGGGCACGGGGGCGGCGGCGCTTGTCAGTGTTACAGGCGGCAGCCTCGCCATAGGGGACGGAGCTATACTGCAAAACAACAAGACTAATGGTACTGGCGGCGGCGTGTATCTGGCCGATGGCCTTTTTACGATGAGCGGCGGCGTGATAAGCGGAAACATGGCCGAAGGCGAAAACGGCTTCGGCGGCGGCGTGTATCTGGCCGATGGCCTTTTTACGATGAGCGGCGGGGAGATAAGCGGGAACAAGGCCAAACCCTTCGGCGGCGGCCTGCATCTGGGCGGCGGGAAGGCGGAGATCTACGGCGGGAAGATACGGGGCAATTCCGCCGAATATGCTTCGGGAGTTTTGTCATGGGGCGGCGGCGGAGGCGTCCATGTGAGGGGCGGCAGCCTTATCGTCGGGAGCAGCGCGGCAATAGAAGGAAACAGTGTCCCCAACGGCGGCGGCGGCGGGGTCGCCGTTTCCGGCAGCGGATACTTTGAAATGAACGGCGGCGAAATCAGCGGCAACTCCACGAATCACAGCTGGATCTCAGGCGGCGGCGTGATACTGTTCGATGGGGATTCAGCAGACTCGCCCGTGTTCAGGCTGGGCGGCGGCCTTATCAGGGAAAACGAATCGGAATCGGCATCGACATCAGCATCGCTTCCCGGCGCGGGGGTGTTTTTCCATACCGGGACATTCAGCATGGAGGGCGGCGCGCTGATCGCACAGGGTAACGACATCTTCTTGGGAGAGGACAAATACATAGACATAAGCGGCCCGCTGTCCGGCACGGAAGCCGCACAGTCAACACTGAGTCCAGACGCTTATTCCGCCGGAAGAAAGGTACTGGACGGTGATTCCGCCTATGTCAGCGCCGCCGGAGGCCGCTTTGTTTTGGACAAGCCCGGCTGGTCCATCGTTGCCGGTACGCTGTCGGCGGCGGTCACCGGCGGTACTGTCAGCTTCGGCACCGTTGGCAATGATGTCTACGAGACGCACACGTTTACGGCATCCGGCACCTTTTCAAGCGGTATAGAGATAAACGGCGCCAGCCTGCTGCTGGTCGGCGGCGGGGGTGGCGGCGGCGGCGCGGGCGGCGGCGGCGCGGGCGGCTTCCTCGTGGTAGAAAATAAGACGTTGAGCGCCGGCGCTTACCCTGTGCAGGTCGGAAACGGCGGCGCGGGGAGCCTTACGGCGGGCATCAACGGCGGCGATTCCACGTTTGACGGATACACCGCTTATGGCGGCGGCGGCGGCGGCGCTTACGTCAACGGCGACGAACGCAACGGCCTTGGCGGCAGCGGCGCTACCGGCGGAAACAGTAAATCCGGCAGCGGGGGCGGCGGCGGCGGCGGTACGGGATCCACAAATGGCGGCGCGGGCATTTTTGCCACCAATTACGGCGGAGGCGGAGGCGGAGGCGCGGGCGGGGCCGGCGGCGACGCGAAAGCAGGTGCGGGCGGGGCCGGCGGCAGCGGCACAGTAAGCGCGATAAGAGGCGGCACGTATGCCGTCGGCGGCACCGGCTCCGTTCAAGGCGCTCAGGCCGCCCCGGCCAACACCGGCAACGGCGGCGACGGCGGATATAGTGCCAGCGGTGCCGCCGGAGGCAGCGGCATCATCGTACTCAGGTTCCCCGTGTCCCAGCCCTGATTTCAACGCGCAAAGCGCGTTGGCTTTTGGAGTTTGTTGCTAACCGCATAGCTGTGGGCGGCAAACTCCAGGCCCGTTCCCACATCAGTCTCGACAGGCCCCGCCCCGTGCTTTTCGAAAAACCAACCGGGTTTTGGGAAAAGCTCATTAATTACAATGCTCTTTGGGTTTTTCAAAGAACTCTTTGTATATCCAAAAGAGGGCTTTAAATCGCCGCAAGAATCTTTATGGATGAAACCTGCTGGCGTCCTGGCAGGACGGGCGGGCACAATCCCTAGCGTACTATATTGACTCTATCGAAACAAAGCGCTATATATAAATTACATGGAAAATTTGGAGGCTAAGCTTGCGGTGCCCGCATTGCGGTAACATAGAAGATAAGGTACTTGAATCGCGGACTCTTGCCAACGGCGCCGCCGTCAGGCGCCGCAGGGAGTGTACGGTCTGCGGCAGCCGGTTTACCAGCTATGAGCGGATAGAGCAAAAACCGCTTATGGTGATAAAGCGGGACGGCAGGCGCGAGCCTTTTGACCGTAACAAGATCGAGTCGGGTTTGGAACGGGCTATTCAGAAGCGGCCCGTGTCGCGGATGGATATTGAACGCCTTGTAAACGAAATCGAAGATCAGGCTGCGATTTCCGCCGGTTTGGGCCGCGAGGTCGCCACGAACATCATAGGCGAAATGGCGCTGGAGAAGCTGGGGGCGCTCGATAAGGTGGCATACATTAGATTCGCGTCCGTATGCCGCCATTTCGAGAATCTTGACGAGTTTATCCATGAGATTAAAAGATTGGGAGAAAAAAGTGATAAAAAACGTAGTGAAACGTTCGGGTGAGGTAAAACCCTACGACCGGTCAAAAATTAAAAACGCTATCTCCAAAGCGTTCGCGGCCGTTGCCGGAGTCAGGCGGGCCGGAACCGGAACGGACGATGAAAAAATCGAGGCCGTCACGGGCCGTGTCGAGGAGTTGATCGAGGAGATGATGGCTTTCAGGCACCAAAAATCCATTCCCGCGATAGAAGAGATTCAGGATCTGGTTGAAAACGCTCTTGTCGAGGCCAGAGAAACCGCCGTCGCGAAGGCCTACATCCTTTACCGTGCCAAACATGAAGCGATGCGCGACGTGAAGAAGCTGATGCTCAACATTGACGAGACGATGGACGGTTATCTGAAGCAGTCCGACTGGCGGGTCAACGAGAACGCCAACGTAAACTATTCGCTGGGCGGTCTGATCCTGCACAATTCCGGCAGCATCACCGCGAACTACTGGCTCAAAAACATCTACACGCCGGATATCGCGGACGCCCACCGGAACGCGGACTTCCACATACACGATCTGTCGATGTTTTCGGGCTACTGCGCCGGCTGGTCGCTCAGGCAGCTTATAAAAGAGGGACTGGGCGGCGTACCGGACAAAATAACGAGCAAGCCGGCAAAGCACCTTTCCACGCTGATGCAGCAGGCGGTGAATTTTCTGGGATGTTTGCAGAACGAATGGGCGGGGGCGCAGGCTTTCAGCTCCTTCGACACCTACATTGCCCCCTTTGTCAAGGCGGACAACATGAGCGACAAGGAGGTCAAGCAGTGCCTACAGAGTTTTGTTTTCGGTGTGAACACGCCGAGCCGCTGGGGCAGCCAGGCGCCGTTTACGAACATCACGCTGGACTGGACCGTGCCCGGCGACCTTTGCGACAAGAAAGCCCTCGTGGGCGGCAGGGAGCTTGACTTTACTTACGGGGATTGCAGGCCGGAGATGGACAGGGTCAACAGGCTTTTCATCGAACTGATGCTGGAAGGCGACGCCGAGGGGCGCGGCTTCCAGTACCCGATACCCACGTACAATATCACGGCGGACTTCGACTGGGACAGCGAGAACGCCCGCCTGTTGTTCGAAATGACATCCCGTTACGGTACGCCTTACTTTCAGAACTTCGTGAATTCCGATCTGAACCCGGGTGATGTCCGGTCTATGTGCTGCCGCCTTCAGCTTGACAAACGCGAACTGCGCAAGCGGGGCGGCGGGCTCTTCGGATCGGACGAACTGACCGGTTCTATCGGCGTCGTCACGATCAACCTGCCCCGCATCGGCTATCTTTCAAAAACAAAAAGCGAATTCTTCGACAGGCTGTTTGCCTTGATGGATCTCGCCAAGGAATCTCTCGTTATAAAGCGGAAAGTGGTCAACAGACTGCTGGAATCGGGACTTTTCCCTTATACTAAACGCTACCTTGGCACTATGAACAACCATTTTAACACTATAGGGCTTGTCGGCATGAACGAGTGCCTGCTGAATTTTCTGGGGCGGGATGTCACGATAGCCACGGACAAGGGCAGCGCCTTCGCGCTTGAGGTACTCGAATTCATGCGTAACAAACTTGCCGATTTTCAGGAGGAGACGGGCGACCTCTTTAACCTTGAAGCGACGCCCGCCGAATCCACTTCGTACCGGCTTGCCCGGCACGACAAAGAGCGCTACCCGGACATCGTCACGGCTGGCGAAGACGAGCCGTACTACACGAACTCTACGCAGTTGCCGGTAATGCAGACGGAAGACATCTTCGACGCGCTTGATTTACAGGAAAAGCTGCAAAGCGCGTACACGGGCGGCACGGTCTTTCACGCCTTTTTGGGCGAGGCGGTAGACGACTGGCGCGCCTGCCGCGATCTGGTAAAGGCGATAGCGCGGAGTTACAGAATTCCGTACTTTACAATATCGCCGACATTTTCCGTTTGTCCCGTACACGGCTACCTGAAAGGCGAGCACTTTACCTGCCCCAAATGCAGGGAGGAGCGTGAAGAGGCGCTGCGCGGCCGCATCGCGGAACTGGAAGCCGAACGTGAAACGGTTCTGAAGGCCGGGTGAACGAGGCGGGTAACCGCATGTTTATACAGGAAAAACAGGTATCCGCGGCAAAAGCGGATACCTGCGTATTTATATTTTAGGAGAAAAGTATGAGGAAACTTGAGGAGATCGAGAAGGATTTGGAGCGGGCGAGGGAGGAGCTTTCCAATGTGAAAGGAGAGCCCGCGGAGGTTTACAGCCGGATCGTGGGATACTACCGGTCCGTACGTAATTGGAATAAGGGCAAGCGTGAGGAGTACGGCGAGCGCCGTCTCTACGATATGGACGCCTCGGCGGCGCATCTTGAAAGGTGTGTTCCCCGTGTTGTAAACGCGGCGGACGCGCAGGCCTTACCCGCCGCCGTATTTGAAAAAGTCGAGTCGTTTGAGCCGTCCGAGCCG
This sequence comes from Spirochaetaceae bacterium, assembly GCA_031290855.1. Taxonomy (GTDB): domain Bacteria; phylum Spirochaetota; class Spirochaetia; order Treponematales; family Breznakiellaceae; genus JAIRMY01. The sequence continues at coordinate 7,841 of JAISLM010000031.1, read as the reverse complement.
CATATCCTGCTGTTCGTGCGGCCCGGATGTCCGGCTTGTCCGGGCGCGAAAGCCGCGGCCGGGAAACTGGGTATCCCTGTTGACACTATAGACACGGCCAGTGAGGACGGCCTTGCCGAAGCGGCGCGCAGGAATGTTATGTCTACCCCCACCGCCATACTTCTTGACAAGGACGGCGGGGAACTAAGCCGGGCGCGCAACAGCGCGGACATAGCCTCGTTGGGCCGCTTCGTATCGGACGGCGAGTTTGCCGTGTACAAAAACGCGGCTTCTATGTAAACGCGCCCAAAAGCAAACTTAGGGCGGTACCGCGGAACAGAAGATGCCGGCAGGCCTTAGGCCCGCCGGCAAGCGCTGTTCCGCGTTTTTTTACGCCAATGAGCCTCCGTGCGGCAAGCGCGAGCCGAAGGTTCGGCGGGGTATCTTGTATGCGATGCATAATCGAAAAGCTTCGATCGGGTGCGGAAATTTATCATCTGTGATGGTTTGCACAGCAAACCTTGTTTGCTCGCAAACCAGTCTACTACCATTTTTTTGTAATTTTTACCCTCTCTAACCGCCACAAAACAGCGTCAAGCTGTTTTGCCTGACGTTTTACTTCCTGCCTAACCCGATAAGGAAGGGATAAGGCGGGGGAGCAGACCCCACCGCGAATAAAAATAATTGTGATACTAGGTTAACAGGATAACGTTGCGGCAAACGGTTTTACCGCCCTGTAGCGCCGCATACCCCGGTTAGCTTCATTTTGACCGCTTACATATTCCCACAACACGCGCCCCGTTCAGGCAACCCTGTGTTGCCGCCCTATGAGTTGCGGGATTTAAGCATATCGCCCAGCGTGAATTTTGAACCGTCCGATTCTTCCGCAGCCATATAGCGGGAAATATCGTTACGCTGGATTTTTTTATTGTAATCACGGACAGAAAAAGCCGCTTTTCGCTTATCGGGCTGTACTTCTATAAGGACGGCATTAACCTTATCGCCTACCTTGTATTTCTTAAGAACATCTTCAGCGTCGGCTTCTTTTTTGTCGGTCAGGTTTGATTTGTGTATCAGCCCCTCAATACCACCGGGAATCTTTATAAAAACCCCGAAATCCGTGACTGAGCTGACCTCGCCTTCTATCGTATCGCCCGGTTTATAGGCTGCGGCAAAACTGCGCCATGGATCGTCGGTAAGCTGTTTGACGCCGAGACGAACATTCTTGTCTTTGGCATCGGAAGCCAGAACAATAACATCAATCTCCTGTCCGACTTTAAATTCGGAACTTGGATGTTTAACCTTTTTTGTCCAGGACAGATCGTCTATATGCAGAAATCCGTCAATACCTTCTTCCAACTCTACAAACGCGCCCGCATTGGTGATCTTTACCACTTTGCGCGTAAGACGGGCGCCTACGGGGTAGCGCTCCGCAAGTCCGTTCCACGGGTTTGCGCTGACCTGTTTGAGCCCCAGCGAGACACGCCCTGCCTGTAAGTCGTAGCCCAAAATCATACATTCGACTTCATCGCCGATATTGACGACTTCGTCCGGTTTTTGAACCTTTTTGATCCATGAAAATTCAGATATATGGGCAAGACCTTCGATGCCTTCTTCTATTTCTATGAAAGCGCCAAAATCGGTCAGTTTGGTAACCTTGCCTTTTACTACATCGTTTACATGGTATTTATCTTCAAAATGCACCCACGGGTCTTCCGTAAAATGCTTTAACGACAAATTTATGCGTTTCTCTTCAGGATCTATCCTGATCACCTTTACTTTTATTTTTTGGCCGCGCCTAACGAAGTCTTTGGGGCGCATTACATGTCCCCAACTCATGTCGTGGATGTGGAGGAGGCCGTCGAAGCCGCCCAAATCAACAAAAGCGCCAAAAGAAGTGAAAGATTTTACAACGCCGTCAATCTCACTGCCGACAGGGACCTCCGCGAAGAATTCCGTACGTTTATTTTCGACCCTTTCTTCCAGCAGTTTCCTGCGGTTGACAACTAAGTTGAGCTTACCGTTTGAATAGAGCCGTTCTATGTAAACTTCAAATGTTTCACCAATAATACTTTCAGGTTTGTCGATTCGTTTAACATCAACCTGGCTTATAGGCAGAAATGCGTGGACATCGCCTGCCAGGCGGACGTCATAGCCGCCCTTGACGGCCTTTTCGACTATAGCTTTGACAGGCAAATGTTCGTTGAAAGCCTGTTTGATCTCTTTCCATGCAAGTTTCGCGTCAGCTTTTTGCTTGGAAACGACCACTTCACCGTACTTGTTTTCTTTTTTTTCGAGAATCACCGAAACGGTATCGCCGATTTTGGGAATCTGGTCAAATTCCTCTATAGGAATCTTTCCCTCCGATTTGTAGTTCACATCCACAAAGACCTGATCGGCCGTAACCTGCATAACCTTGCTCTCAACAAGCTGCCCTTCTTCCAACTGTTCAAGTGCTTTGAGATATTCTTCCTGCATTTGTGTCTGGGAGCATTCATCTAGAGACTCTGTCTCGTCCATTGCTTCCACTTCCGTATGACCCATGTCTTATCCTTTTAACCTGATTATCTTTTCTAATCTCTCATAAACTTCGTTAATCGTCAAGTATGAAGTATCGATATATGTAACACCGTCAGCGACCTTCAGACTGCCTTCCGGTTTATTTCTGTCCATGCGGTCACGTTCCGCTATAGACCGCCGTATCTCTTCAAGACCGAGGCCGGAAGTTCCCTGTCCAAAACGTCGCTGCGCGCGCGAATCTTCCGAAGCGTCTATATAAAAACGCGCCTCCGCGTCAGGAAAAACAACCGTAGTCATGTCCCGGCCCTCCGCGACGACGTCATGCTTTCTGGCCGTCTCCTTGATCAAAGCGTTTACTACATGGCGTACCGGCACGTTTGACGACAACTGCGATACCGAACGGTCTATCTCGTCATCGTGAAGCAAAGCGCTCACGTCATCGCCGTCCAAAAATACGGCGCCGTCCCTACACTCAAGGCTGGCATTTCGCGCGACACCGACGACCGCGTCTTTATCCAGCACGTCCACGCCGCGCCTGATACAGGCCAGTGTAAGGGCCCGGTACAAATTACCGGAATTTATATATACAAAACGCCTGCCGCAGTCAAGTTCCAGCCGCCGCGCCAACAACTCCGCTATCGTACTCTTGCCCGACCCTGCCGGCCCATCAATCGCTACCACCATACATCAACAGACAACAGCTATTATAACACCATTTAACCTATTATTGCAAGGGCGTCGAAAGCGGCAAGGATTGTACGGATCAGTCCGAATGTCCGCCGTGCGACGCCGACCCGGCGGACATCGCGGAACAGTACGCCGGAGGCTCATTCGCCCAGAACCCTTACATGAACGGTGCGCGTGCGGGGACCGTCAAATTCCGTAAACCAGATACCCTGCCATGTACCGAGAAGGGGCCGGACGCCGGAGACAATCAGTGTAACTGACGGCCCCACAAGGCTCGTCTTCGCGTGGGCGGCGGAATTTCCTTCGGCGTGGCGAAAATCCGCGCGGTCGGGCGAGATTGCCTCCAGAGCGGTAAGCATATCACGCGGCACGTCCGGATCGGCGTTTTCATTGACGGTAACGGCGGCCGTCGTATGCGGCACAAAAACAACGCAGATACCTTCGTTCACGCCGGAAGCCGCAATTATTTTTTGTACCGACGCCGTAATATTGAGCCATTCGTTCCGCGCGCGCGTCTGAATCGTAAAAGTGGAAAGTGTAGTCATGCCGTTTACTGTAACAAAAAAGCGTGATACGTTGGAGAGGGGGCCGCGCAAAGAAAAGTACGCCGCGCCCCGATCCGAAAACCGTTGCGTAAATTATTTTGATACCCTACAATAAAAACATGAATCGATTAAAACGGCGTGTTACTGTGAAGTTGCGGCCTGTTTCAGCCTTATGCTTCGGCATGGCTGTTTCAGCGGCCTTTTTGTTTGCCGCCGTGGAGCCTGTTCGTTTCGTTGAAATTGAACCGCAGGGACAGCTTTCCGGCGTATACTACAGTTCCGATCTTAACATCGCCAGCCGCCTGGCCATCTCGCCGAAAATCGGCGGTAACATCGTTAAAAATGCATTTTCACCCCAGAGACTTGGCTCACTTAGGCTTTTTATACTGTTTGGAATATATCATATCCTGACGGCTTTTTCAAAATCACTCATCATCAGAAAGAGTCAATCCTATCCTGTCAAAGTAAAAAATTCCATCCTGTTAAAGCTCCGAATCTGATACAAAACCTTTCCAAATAACCGGCAATGAGCCTCCTCGCGGCAAGCGTGAACCTAAGGTTCAGCGCGGTATTAAACCAGAATTTGCGAATAAGTATTTTTGTTTTCTCGTTTTATTTTGAATTGAAAACAGCGTGAGGTTTGGTCGCTGACTAAAACCCGCGTTGGCGGAGGTTTGTATGCGTATTGTTAACTTTTATCCGGCTTCCCGCCATATACCGGTAAGCCATGAATTGCCCGCGTGCTGTGCCGGCCCTTTGGAGGAAGAATGACGATTCTTGAAATGCTCCAACAGAGCGCCATTCTTACATTACTTGGAATGACGGTAGTTTTTGTGTTTTTGTGGGTCATGATCATCTGCGTCTCTCTTACGGGACGCTTGATACATCGTATGGGTTGGGACAAGGACCTCCACCCGCAAAAGTCCCCTGCCGCGTCCGGCGCGCAAAACATAAGCCCTGAGATTGTCGCCGCGATAAGCGCCGCGTTGACGGAACACCGTAAACAAAACAAGAGGGAGGCCGCAAGTGAATAATGGCAACGGACGCTCCCGCAAGGCTTACGCAATCTATATGGCCGCACTGATTCTTGCCTGTGTCGCCCTGTTTGTCTTGCTTAAACACATTTAGGAGATATTTATGGAACGTTTTTGCAGATTCGGCAGAATATTTCTGCTTGTCACACTCATTGGTTCTTCCGTGGGAAAAACCATTTATTTTTCGCTCGACAGTTCGCTTGCCGCCCTGAATTCCGTCCCGGCGGCGCTTATGTCCATCTTTTCCTTCGGGGCCTTTGTCACCCTGATAGCCGGTTTCATTCTCTGCATAGTGTGGGTGTTTATCCACCTGTTTGGCAGCATTGTACGGCTTTTCGCCCACCACCCCGCACCGGACGGTATGCGGCGGGATGTTTGACACGGACGGGGCGCTATCATATGGATGTCCACAGGTTACACGGGCCAAAACCAGTCTATTCTGTGATATCCCTTCCGTATATAACGAGAAATGGTAAGCCGACTGTCGAGTAGTTCTTGAGAGTCGGCTTCAATGGGCCTCCGTGCGGCAAGCGCGAACCTAAAATTCGGCGGGGTATTAAACCAGACTTTGCGAATAAGCCTAAAGATACATGAACACCGGTTGTCTGACCTCCCCCGCCGAATGTTTGCCGCCCGGTGTTTCCCATTCCCGTTTGAGGGTTTTAAAAAATGATTCGGCACAGGCTAAGGACCGGGCAATTTCCCTTCCGGCCCATACGCCGGCATACGTAGGACAATGCTCCCGGGGCGCTTCACGAAAAGCCCTCGCGCAATACCGCGCCCCCGGTCCGAATGAGAAAGAGCAGGCCCTCCCGATGCCGGCGCCTGGCAAATGCCGTCTCCACAGCGGGAACGGTCGTATGAACAGCCTCCATACCGGCGCTTAGGGACCAGCCTATGACCTTCCGGTCCAGGCCAGGAACCACCGTCAGATACACCCTGCCCCCGTGGTCTAAACTTGACCCGCAATTCAGATTTCAGGGCAGAGGTATCCCCTGGGCCGGTTCGGTTTGGAGAGGAAATGGCGGCTGCCGCGGTTCGCCGGGCGGATTATGCCGCTTATCCGGGCGCCGGGGCCACGGTAAGGGGGTATAGGCGGAAAAAAGCGGGCCCGGACGCCCGTTTCCCGCTGCGGGGTCTGACCCTGCCGCCGTCCGGCGGGGCTCCCGCCGCCGTGCGCCCGGGGAGTCGGCGCGTGGTTACGGGTCTGACCCCGCAGGCCGGGAAGTCCCCCGCCGCCGCCTCCCCGCCGTCCGGCGGCTCCCCTTCCAGAACCCGCGACCGGTACCGGGCGCCCCACAGGTGTCCCGTCCGTCCGCTGTCCCGGTTGTACCTAATGGCGAAGGTCTGCTTCAGCCATTTCATTATCGCCGGCAGCTCGAACCCGTCCGCGGGCCTGATGTAAAAGGCCAGCCGGTCGCCGGCAAGACTTAAGCCCCGGACCGCGAAGGCAAACCTGTGCGCGGTCTCCCGGAACACCCGGTCGAACAGCGCCAGGGCCCGGCCCCCGCAGAACAGGGGTTCCCGGTTGTTGACGCGGGTACGGATTTCGTACCACACGCCCTGTTTCAGCATTCTTAAATGTCTCATGCAAATATATGGGCGCTTGCCCGCGTTTTGCTTTAACATACGGAAAAAAGTGGAAGGAGCCTAAGCGGAAAGGCCTTTCCGGCAGCGCGGCGGGGAACTTTTCATCAGGTAAAATTTTTGTGGGCCAGGTTTAGGGCAAGCGCGAACCTAAGGTTAGGAGCGTTATTAAACAAGACTTTGCGAATAAATGATTAAGGGTTAGTAATGCCTCTTCTCGGTAGCCAGCCGCTCCTTTCAAAGCGTATGCAATGCGTTTAACAGGCTGGGGGCGGGGTAGCGTAGGGGGGCGTAAAAGACTAGAATTGACGAATGTATCAGATGCCGGTCTATCTGGGAGAACTGAACGAGGAACAGCGCGCCGCCGTGTTTCACGAGGGGAAGCCGCTTTTGATTTTGGCGGGTGCGGGTTCAGGGAAGACGCGGGTAATTACGACGAAGATCGCGTACCTGATACGCGAGAAGGGTTTTAAGCCGTGGTCGATCCTTGCGGTTACTTTCACGAACAAGGCGGCGCGGGAGATGGCGGAGCGGGCCGCGGCGATAGAGCCGGCGGCGGCGGACGCAATGCTGCGGACTTTTCATTCTTTTGGGGCCTGGTTCCTCCGCCGTAACAGCGATTGCGCGGGGTTATCGTCAAATTTCGTGATATACGATGATGACGACGCGGTTACCGTGCTCGCCTCGATCCTTCCTGACAAGAAAAAAAACGAATTGAAGCTGCTCGCCCGGCAAATAGCGCGGGCCAAGGACTATTTTTTAACGCCTGAAAGCGCCGAACTCGACATGATAAATCACAACAAGGAGTTTCGCGGGATTTACGCCCGCTACGAGGAGGCTCTGCGGAAAACGGGGAATGTCGATTTTGGCGACCTGATCAAGAAACCGGTCGAAATTCTCCGGGGGAAGGCGGATGTCGCCGAAAAGCTGCGAGGCAGATTCCGCGTGATAATGGTTGACGAGTACCAGGACGCGAATGTCGCGCAGTTTGAACTGCTCAAGGCGGTATGCGGCGAAGAAACCTACGTCTGCGTCGTTGGCGACGACGATCAGTCGATCTACCGTTTCCGGGGGGCGGAGGTCAAAAACATACTCGAATTCCCGGAGCGCTTCGGCGGCGCTGACATAATAAGGCTTGAAAGGAATTACCGCTCGACATCGCATATCCTTGACGTGGCGGACTCGGTTGTGCGGCGCAACGCGGGGCGGCTCGGCAAAAAACTCAGCGCGGAACGCGGCGCGGGGGTAAAGCCTATGCTCGCCTTCCTTGCCGATCAGGACAGAGAGGCCGCCGAATGCGCCGCGCTGATACAGAATTCCGTGCGTTCAAAAAAAGAGAGCGTTTACTCCGACTGGGCCGTGCTGTACCGCACCAACGCCCAGTCGCTCGGTTTTGAAAATGAATTCCTGCGCCGCAATATTCCGTACCGCATCGTAGGTTCCTTGAAATTCTATGAACGCGAAGAGGTAAAAGACGCGCTTGCGCTGC
>JAISLM010000030.1 GCA_031290855.1 Spirochaetaceae bacterium | reverse complement strand
GGTCGAACAGCGCCGGGGCCCGCCCCCCTCGGAACAGGGGTTCCCTGTTGTTGACGCGGGTACTGATTTCGTACCACACGCCCTGTTTCAGCATTCTTAAATGTCTCATGTAAATATATGGAGGACTAAACCGGGTTTGCTTTAATATACGGAGAAAAAACGTAAAGAAGCCGAACCGGAAACACCCTTCCGGCCCACATAGCGGCGGAATCGCCGGATATTTCAGAGGAATGCAAGGCCGAACTGCTGCGGAGGCGGGCCTTGTATAACCCAACCCGGTTGAATTGAACCGGAAGCTGAACGGGGCGGCAGAAAAACTCTTGAAGCTCAATCGTGAAAAGGGCTAAACTGGAAACACCCCCTGTCAGGGAGAGGAGGAGATCAGACCCCCGCAGCCTGATTTCGGCTGGATTTTGTTTCCAGGCAACCGCCCCTTTTCGGCTGGAATAACTGTTAGGCAATGCGGAGACTATACTTTTTTCACTTTTTGGCGTATCATTTTTACTTAGGTAATTCCTGTGTATGGTTCTATACAAAACACAGTAGAGGCTTTTCTCAAAACCAACCGGTTCCCGGGAAAAGCTCAGTATACAGATTTTTTCGTTCAGGCGGGGTGGCTACCTATTTCCTCCCTGATTTATGTTGGATTTCGTTATTGAAGGCGGGAATTACCGCGTCTAACGTTGGATATGTTTAAGGAAAATCTATGAAAGTAATTAAAACAGACGGATCTCCAGCGGCGATAGGTCCCTATTCCCAGGGTTTTGTTTCGGGTAATTTTGTGTTTACGTCCGGGCAGATACCGCTCGACCCCAAGACCGGCGAGGTGCTTGGAAGCGACGTTGGCGGACAGGCCGAACAGGTGATAGCAAACTTGAAGGCGGTGCTGGAAGCCGCCGGTTCCTCGCTCGACAAGGTTGTCAAGACGACCTGCTTTCTTGCGGACATGAACGACTTTGCGGCCTTCAACGAGGTGTACGCCAAACATTTCCCCGGAAAGCCGGCCCGCTCGGCGATTGCCGTGAGGCAGTTGCCCAGAAGTGTGCTGGTGGAGATCGAGGCGGTGGCGGAGCTTTGAGGCCAAAGCGCCGCCCGGCGCTACCGTAAACGGATCTTGTTTTTGAAAAGGCGGGTTTATGAAAGCTATAGGCACTGCGGCAAGCATAAAGAACTTTTTGGACAGGAAAAACGTTCAACTTTCCGGGAAGCGCTACGGCATTGACGCACTGAGCGCGATGGCGCAGGGTCTGTTCGCGTCGCTGCTGACAGGGACGATCATCGGGACGCTGGGCGAGCAGGCGGGGATCGGCGTTCTGGTTACGGTCGGGAACTTTGCGAAGTCGGCTACCGGCGCGTCGATGGCGGTGGCGATAGGCTGCGCGCTGAAAAGTCCGTTTCTGGTGTTGTTTTCCCTCATCGCGGTGGGGCAGGCGGCCAACTCGCTGGGCGGGTCGGGAGGGCCGCTGGCGGTTTATTTTGTCGCGATCATAGCGGCGGAGGCCGGCAAGCTAGTATCCAAAGAAACAAAGATCGACATAATCGTTACCCCGATGGTAACGATTATCGTCGGGGTGCTGGTCGCGCTGTCATGCGCTCCCGTCATAGGAGCCGCCGCAAGTTATACCGGCACGGCGATCATGTGGGCGACGGAGCTTCAGCCATTCCTGATGGGGATCGCGGTGTCGGTGATCACTGGCATGATACTGACGCTTCCGATAAGCAGCGCCGCGATCTGTGCGGCTCTGGGGCTGACCGGGCTTGCCGGCGGCGCGGCCCTGGCGGGATGTTGCGCCCAGATGGTCGGTTTTGCCGTGATGAGCTTTAGGGAAAACCGCTTCGGAGGCCTCTTCGCCCAGGGGATCGGTACCTCGATGCTTCAAATGGCGAACATCGTAAGAAACCCGCGTATATGGATACCTCCGACCGTGGCGGCGGCGATCACCGGCCCCCTGGCGACCTGCGTTTTCCAGTTGAGGATGGACGGTCCCGCCGTAGCTTCCGGCATGGGCACCTGCGGCCTTGTGGGGCAGATCGGCGTGTACACCGGCTGGGTAAGCGGCGTCGCGGATGGCAGAAGGGCCGCGATAAACGCCTTCGACTGGGTCAGCCTCCTCCTGATAAGTTTTGTCCTGCCCGCCATCCTGACCCCGCTAATAGCCGCGCCGCTAAGAAAGAAAAGGTGGATCGCGGAAGGCGATTTGAAGCTTGACCTTTAGCCCGTCACTGCCCGGGTGACGCCGCTCTCTTTCAGGTATTGCCCGGTGGGTTTGTTCCGCGCTTTCGCGGGGATGCCGTTACGGGGAAGGGGCTTAGATCGGCAGTAGGGAATGGCTGGTAGGATCGGGGGGCGGCGGAGTAGACGGCTGTTTAATCGAATCGAGGGACTTCAGTATCGGCAGGACGCGCTCTTTTTCGATAAGGTCGATGAGGCGCGTTTCGGTAAAACGTTTGGCCTCGTCGCTGAACACGCCCACGCCCATACAGATGCCTTTCCCGGCTTTTACGTCTTTCAGGTGCGACTGAAAATCGCGCAGCACCATCTCGCCTATCGCGCCCTGTGTGCGTATGAAGCGGAACATCACGACATCCGACCATTTGGGGGTGTCGACCTCCGCGACAATATCGGCCCAGTCGTTTGAAGTAATCTGTGTTTTCGTGATTTTAACCTTGGCCTTGGGAAAGTAGGAAAGGACGATCTTCCGGCACAGCGCCATGAACTCGCTGGCGGGCGCCATGATAAATATCTGCATATTCTTGTTCGCGTTCATCTCTTTGTACTTTGCCACAAGCGTATCGGTGTCTTTATACCCCTGAATCGACTGCTGCACTATTTGCAGGTGAGAAATCGCTTCCGCTATTTTCTGTACCCGCAGGTAGGCCGATCCAAGCTGGTAATGGAGTTCGGTAGCGATGTCCGGCTTTATATCCTTGTGTTTTATGCCGATTTCAAAGTCCGCGATGGCCTTGTCGTCCTGGTGGTATTCAACATTGATAAGCCCGGAACGCAGGCAGGCTTCCGCGCCCCAAACAGGGTCGGGACGTAGATGGGCGTATATCCGCTCGGACTGTTCCTTCTGCCCCGCCTCCAAATAGCATTCGGCTAGCGTAAACAGAGTCTCTTTGTCTTTCGGCGCGAGTTCGATAGATTTGCGGATGTACGTCATCGCCTCTTTAACCCGCTTCAGTTTGAAGTAGGCGTGACCCAAAAGGCGCACGGCGGGCGCGTATTCGGGATTCATCGAGTACGCCTGTTGCAGGTACATCACCGCTTTTTCATAGTTTTTGCGCAGAAATTCGATATTCCCTATATTGTAGGTGATCTCGAAATTTGACGGACTCATGGAGTGGGCCACGACTATATATTTGAAAGCGCCGTCCAGCATATTCAAATTCGTCGCGCAGATTGCGGCGCGGAGATTTATCTGCGCCCCGTCGATTTCCTCTCCCGGCAGCGGAATCTCAGTCAGGGTTTCGTAGGTTTTATAGGCGTTTTCCCAGTCGCCGTTCTGGAACTGGTAGTCGCCGATGAAAGCCAGCGCGTCGGCGTTGTGCGGATTCTTGGCAAGGCATTTTTCGGCCTCCTTGAGCGCCGTTTTTATATCCTGATTTTTCCACGCCTTGTACGGTTTCGGACCGCCTCCGGTAGCGACAAACAGGTAAGAAGCAAACACGACGGCAACGACGATCACTATGATGATTAGGACGGGGATGATGACCATATTTAATTATACAGAGCTAATGTTTTACAAGTCAATTCGAATTACGGGAAGCGGCGGCGGCAGGGCTATGAGTTTGTTGCGCTTCGCGCGTAAAACCCCAAAAACCCGCCGATCAGGCGGTTTTTTACCTTGCAAACTCCGAAAGCAGCCAGAAAATCATGGTTTTTATGGTTTTTCAACGAAAAACCATAAAACCTGCAAGCGGCGGCAGGGCTGGCCGATAAGCGGAAAGCAGGCAGCGGGCGCAAGTACGGGATACAGGATTTTCTGCCGGGCGCGGGCGCGGTTTTTTACTTTCAATATCCGCCGGCGCCGGGCTTTCAGGAAGAGGTGGAAAAAGAGCGGAAACGGAACAATCTGAGGAAGCTGTCCGGGGTTGAAAAGATACCGGGAGCGGATCAAATCAGGAATATCCTGGACGGGATAGAACCGGAGGTATTGACGGGGGCATCCGGTACGACGCTTGGGATAGCGGGGGAACTGGGGATATTGGAGGGATACCGGGTATTAAACGGGACGATACCGGCGGCGCCGGACGCGACCTGGTATTTCTCATCACGGGAGATACATTGCGAACATTGCCTTAGGGCAGGGAAGAAGAACCGGGAAGCGGGATTGCGGGCGGAATGCGGCGAAACGGCGGATAAACCGGCATAAAGAGCGCTACGGGCCGCTGAAGATCAGCATTTTGGGGGATGATTTATACGCCTGCCATCCGGTATGCGCGTCCCTGGCGGAGGCGGGGATGAGCTTTTTGCCGGCATGTAAAGACGAAAGCCGTCCGTGGATAGCCGGACGGGTTCGGTATGCCGGGCCGGAACGGTATGAACGGCGGGAATGAAACCACCGGAACCATCCGGTGTGCCGGTACAGGCGGGTAAAGGGGATAGGGAACCGGGCTGAAAGAGAGAAACTCCCGGTGAATTATCTTCATTTTGAGATATACAACGGGGAGGAGGACAAGATAACGTATAAGAACAGTTGGATAACGAACCATGCCATAAGCGGGGAAAATGTCCGGGGCATAGAGGAGTGCGGCCGGGCGCGCTGGAAGACAGGGAACGAACACAACAATTTGTTGAAGCGCCGCGGATACAATATGAAACATAATTTCGGGCACGGGGAAAACCATGCGAACGGGGTGTTTTGCCCGCTGAATTTACAAGGAGTTTGTTGCACTCCGCGCACAAAGCAAACTCCGAAAGCAGCCCCGATAATCGGGATTTTTTGCGGCATCAAGCGCAAAAAATCCACAAGTGCGACAGGCTGCCAGCATTCCTGTTTCACGGAATCCAGGCCTTGGCGGGCGGGAATTACCGGAGGGCCCGGGCTTTTTTTGGGAGGAAGGACGACTTTTTCCGGGCATTACGTTACGGGACAGCGCGTTACCCGCATGAAACCTGGCATGATTTGTTCCTTACCGTTTCCGGCAATGTCCCTGACGGTTGAATTCGGAATTGCCGGTCAGAATATATTTATTTATTGACAGGGCTGACTGTTTACGGTATACAATGTTATTTATCATTTTTTTAAGGAGAATAAAATGCTTACAGACAAAACTCAGAATAGAAATCTCGGCTGGTTTATTGGAACCGGAGGGATAATAGGTTTATTCGCCATGGCGCTGACGAAATTTGGAAACCCCCTTAATATGGGTATTTGCGCCGCGTGTTTTATTCGGGATACGGCAGGTGCGCTCGGGCTGGACAGCGCGGCGGCGGTTCAGTATATAAGGCCGGAAATAGCCGGGTTTATATTTGGCGCTCTCATCCTTTCACTGGTAAAGCGGGACTGGAAAGGACAAGGCGGCGGCGCCCCCCTCGTACGTTTTTTGATAGCCTTTTTTGTAATGATCGGGGCTTTGGTTTTTTTAGGCTGCCCCTTGCGGCTTATGCTGCGTCTTGGCGGCGGCGACCTTAACGCCTTAATCGGACTTGCCGGATTCGCGGGCGGTATAGCTCTGGGAAGTTTTTTTCTTTACAAAGGGTTTAATCTCGGAAAGGCAAAAGAACAACCGGCTGTTAACGGACTGGTCGTACCTCTAATCGCGTTTTGTCTGCTTGTTTTTATCATCATAAAACCGTCTTTTATTAAAATCAGCACGGAGGGCGTCGGTTCCATGCACGCGCCTGTCCTTATCTCTTTTGTGGCCGCGTTACTCATCGGGGCCTTGGTACAAAAAAGCGGACTATGTATGTCAGGCGGTATTCGTAATATTTTTTTAATTAAAAACGCGACCATGTTTTGGGGGTATTTAGCGATATTTATTGTAACCCTTATTGGTAATATCATACTTGGAAAACTGAAGGTGGGTTTTGCCGGTCAGCCAATCGCGCATACCGATGGGTTATGGAATTTTTTTGGAATGGTATTGGTTGGTTACGGTTCCGTTTTAATCGGTGGATGCCCTTTGCGGCAGCTTGTTATGTCAGGTGAAGGCAACTCGGATGCCGGTATGTGTATTATTGCTTTTATAATTGCCGGCGCTACGGCGCATAATTTCGGCATTGCGGCTTCTCCCGCCGGCGTACCGCTAAACGGAAAAATAGCCGTTGCTATTGGATTCACGGTTATGCTAATAGTTTCTATTTTTTGTACGTTTGTAAAACAGGCAGGAGTGAATGAAAGCAAGGCCGCATGAAGCTATTGGTAACATTCATTGCCGATTCATTTTCAAATCAATAGGGCATGGGGCTCCCCATTAACCGGGCTGCCGTCCTTTCACGCAACCGCGTGTACGGTTCCGTACCCCTTTCCGGTGCTTCCGGTATATCCGCCGCCGTAACCGGACGCTTATCCGTACAGGACGCGACTTCAGGGCTGCGGTACGGCAGTACCCTAACCGGCCCGCCGGCAGCCGTTACTGGGTCTGACTCCGGCCCCATATGTAGCGTACCGGCTTTCCCCGACACCAGGCAAATTCGGCGCCTGGCAGCCCCTGCCGGGGTGACGGACGGTAAGGAAAAATGTTATATTAACGGGGTTCGGTCAAACGGGCGGGGGTCGTGAATCAGCTTAAGCTTGCATAGTTCACGGCTTTTTTTTTCGGAACTCACATTATAGGATGTATCACGGGTCGAATGGCCCCTGCCTGAAGGCGGGACCGGGGCCCCCAGGCGGGTATTGTGGAAAATGAAATATTTGAATTTATTGACGGGTGCGAAGAACTTGCCGTTGAATTGCAAACAGAACTGACAAAACGTCCCGCAATTTCGCCCGCTTCCGGCGGCGAAGGCGAACTGGACAAATGCGTATTCCTGGAGAAATGGCTGCGGGAACGGGGGATAAACGCGCTGGAACGGCACGACGCCCCTGACCTGCGGGCAAAAGGCGGTGTGCGGCCAAACCTGATTGCCACGCTTGACGGGAAGGACGGCAGCGATACGTCGTGTCTGTGGATAATGAGCCACCTTGACGTGGTGCCCGTCGGGGAAATTTCTCTGTGGGACGGCGACCCGTGGACAGTCGTGAAAAAGGACGGCAGGCTGACCGGGCGCGGCGTCGAGGATAACCAGCAGGGGATCGTTTCGTCGGTGCTGGCCGTCCTTGCCCTCGTAAGGCTAAAAATACGTCCCGAGCGCGCGTTAAAGCTGTTGTTTGTAGCGGACGAAGAGTGCGGCAGCGCCTTCGGCATAGACTGGCTGTTGAAAAATCGCCGCAGCCTGTTCACGCCCGGCAGCCTCGTGCTGATACCGGACGGCGGCGATCCGGCGGGGGAGACGATAGAGATCGCCGAGAAGCACCAGATGTGGCTGGCGGCGCACACGATAGGGAAGCAGGCTCACGCCTCCCGCCCGGAACAGGGCCGAAACGCCTGCCTCGCCGGCGCGGACCTGACGCTCCGGCTGCGGAACGGCCTGATGAAGAAGTTTTCGGCCCGCGACAGCCTGTTTGAACCGGAGTACACCACGATAGAGCCGACAAAAAAGGAGGCTAACGTCCCCAACATCAACACGATACCGGGCGACGATGTCTTTTACATCGACATACGAGCGCTGCCGTGCTACCCGGTCAACGAGATACTGGAGGAAGCACGGCGGATCAAGGCCGGCACCGAGCAGGAGTACGATGTGCAGGTCGAACTGACCGTCACACAAAGCATGGAATCAAAGCCTACTCCCCCCTCGTCCCCTATAGTGACTATGCTTTCCGCCGCATGCAGGCGGGTACTCGGCGTGGAAACGCGGCTCGTCGGGGTAGGAGGCGGCACGGTCGGCGCCTTCCTGCGTAACGAGGGGATCGACTCCGCCGTCTGGAGCAGCATCGACAACACGGCCCACCAGCCCAACGAGTACTGCCTTACGAAGAACATTCTCGCCGACGCTAAGGTGATGGCCTTGCTGGCGGTGATGAAATGAAGGGGCAAAGCGGCGTCCGCATGAAGCCGCTTGTAAGCGCGGAGGACGAGGAGGCCCTGAGGTCCGGCCTGCTTGAACGCTTCGTCCGCTACGCTAAGATCTGGACGACAAGCTGCCCCGACGTGGCCGAAACACCCACCAGCGCCGGCCAGTGGGAACTTGCCCGCCTGTTGCAGGCGGAACTTACCGCGCTCGGGATAGAGGCGGAATTGACAAAGCACTGCTACCTAGTGGCCCGCATCCCCTCCAACCTGCCGCCGGGCCGTCCCGTCCCGGAAACGACCGGCTTTCTAGCCCACCTTGACACTTCCCCGGAAGTGTCGGGCAGAGACGTAAAGCCGGTCATCGTACATAACTACGACGGCCGCCCTATCGAACTGCGCGACGGCGTAACGCTCCTGCCCGGGGCGGAAGCCTCAGGAGGGACTATAGTGCACACGGACGGTACGACACTGCTCGGCGCGGACGACAAGGCCGGCATCGCGGCAATCGTATCGGCGGCCGGCTACCTTGTGTCACACGACGACATAAAGCACGGACCGCTCGAACTGATATTCACGCCGGACGAGGAAACCGGCAAGGGCCTACCCGAATTCCCGCGTGAAAAGGTGAACTCAACGGTCTGCTTCACGCTGGACGGCGGGGCGGGCGGCGAGCTTGAAATCGAATGTTTCAACGCCTACAGCGTCGAGGTAAACTTCACCGGAAACGCGATACATCCGGGCACGGCGCACGGCGTACTGGTCAACGCGGCGCTGATGGCGGCCCACTTCGCCGTGCTGCTGCCCCGGACGGAAAGCCCCGAAGCGACGGACGACCGCGAAGGCTTCTACTGCCTGATGGAAAGCTCCGGCGGCCACGAAAGCGCCCGCCAAATGATAATAGTACGCGATTTTTCGCGCTACGGGATCGACAGGCGGCTGGCGTCGCTTAGGAGTTTCGCCGGCGCGGTGGAGGCCGCCTTCCCCGGCGGCAGGATCAAGATAGACGCGACGCGGACATACGGCAATATGAGGGACGCGATAGAGGCCCGCCCCGAAGTACTGGAGCGACTCTGCGCGGCGGCGGGCCGGGCCGGCATAGACTTCCGCTTCAAGCCGATACGCGGCGGCACTGACGGCGCCCGCCTTGCAGAGTTCGGCATCCCCACCCCGAACATATTCACCGGAGGCCGCAACTTCCACAGCCGCACCGAATGGCTCCTCCTCGACGATCTGCTCGCCGCCTGCCTCCTCACCGTTGAACTGGCCGCATCAAACAGTAACAAGTAACGAAGCTCCACGCCGCAAGCGGCGGGGAGCTTCGTTATCTGACTCACAGGGTTTTTGGAAAGGCTATTTTATTATCAATTTTCGCAACGCGCGCGCGGCTTTTGCGCGGTGGCTCAGGCGATTCTTCAATTGTGCCGGAAGTTCCGCCACCGTACGGCCTTGGGCAGGCAGGTACAACAGCGGGTCGTAACCGAAACCGCCGGAGCCGCGCTGTTCGCGGAGGATTTCTCCTTCCAGTGTTTCCTGGACAGCAAAGAAACGGTGTTCGCCTGCGATCAGCGCCATAGCACAGACAAAGCGGGCGGCGCGGTTCCGCTCGGCCCCAAGTTCGCGCAACAACAGCGCGTTCCGTTCAACTGCGTCAAGAAGCCGGCCACACTCCTCCCCGTAGCGGGCCGAGCGTACGCCCGGCCTTCCGCCCAGCGCGTCCACACAAAGCCCCGAATCGTCGGCAAGCACTGGCTCGCTCACGATCCGGTAAAGGGCACGGGCCTTCAACAACGCGTTGTCAAGGAAAGTCTCACCGTCCTCTTCCGGCGCAAAATCGATTCCCGCATCCTCCGGTATCCTCAATTCCGCCTCCGGAAGTATAGCGGCAAGTTCCACCCGCTTGTGTTCGTTCCCGCTCGCAAACCAAATAACCATTCGCGCAGTATAACAGAAAACAAACTACGGTAACAGGCGGCCAGCCCGCCAGCGGTTCTTCTTCCATAGCGTTCAGTATGATAAGAGCGCGGCTTGACCGGTTTTAGCATTGCCCGCTCCGCGGAAAACCCGGCCTTCCCCCCTTCCGACAGCGAATATTGGACTTGTTCGATAACCCGAAAGAAACCGGCAGGCGCGTCGAGCCAGACGCTATAAATGTCCGCAAACGGCGTTTAACCGGTGATAAGTAACGGGGGAGCGACGGTGAGCGCGGCCCCTGCGGAATTCGCGGGCACCAGCATATCCACCTGCGTGTTTAAGCTGGTCGGCGGGACGGGGGGCTGTCTCCACTCCGGCGGGTCGGGGATCTCGTGTGGAAATACGATGTTTATGCGGAAGGCGTCTTTTTTGTTTGAAAAGCTTACGCGGCGGCAGGAAAGACTCTTTAGTTTCTTCTCGATGCCGGAAAGCGCCGTTTTGTACAGGTAAGCCGCTTTTTCCCGCTCGGAAAGGCCTGCGGCGGTTTCCTTCGTCACAAGTCCCTCGCTCCGCGCCCGCATGATTATCTTGTCCGCGTCCAGCCCCGCGCCGTTATGGGTACAGGAAACATGGAGGCCGTCCGCTTCCGCCTGAGCCTCCAAGGTGAAGCGGCGGGGCGCGTTTTCTCCGGGAATGCCGGCGCAAAACGGCAGCGTCACCTTCGCAAGTTCGATTATGAGGCTTTTTAATGCTTCGTTACGGGAGAAAAAGGCGACGCTGTTTTCCGCTTCGGTAAATTCAACGACAAGTTCTTTGCCCTTTGGGACGGAGGGTTTTTTTGCCTCGGTGTTCTTCTCGCGCACGATCACAAGAAGTTTTTGTATCGTTTTTTCGTCCCCGATACGCTCAATAAAGAAATTGAGGCGGCGCGTGTCAAAGTCGCCGTCAAGGTTCGCAAATCTGGCTTTTATTTCGTGCAGCGGATTGTTATTTTGTATTTCGCTGTCCGGTATCGATATATCGAAAGCCTTGTCGAAGAAGGTGTCGATCTCGTTTAACTTATTTTTGTCAATAAACCCCGAAAGTATATCCATGACGGGAATTCCGGCGAGCATATCACGCCTGAAAATCTCTTCGAGGGCGCTGGAATACGAGGGCAGGATGCGTCCGTTCTTTCCCAGCAGGAAGATGCCGTCCCTCACGTACTCAAGGATGCTTTTATGTTCCTGGAGGCTCTCGTCCACTTCTTTTTTCAGATAGTGGTGGCAGTTTTCGGGGCGGTTCAGTTTGTTGAATATCGCTTCCGCCATGCCCCGGCAATCTCCGTAGCCGCAGGCGGCGCAGTTAAGGAAATCAGACTCGCTGGTCTTTTTCATTTTATGGTATATAGCGACAAGGTCCTTATTTGTGGGTTCATGATAGCCTGAAAGATTTTCGCTGCGATCCGTGTAGGTGCGGTTGTAGATCCCGGGCTGCCAGTAGCGGTTCACCTCGCCTTTTATACGGTTAAGGCCAAAAATAAGTTTGTTGCGCCGCGCCTGTTCGTTGAGCCGCGTTTCTATTTTGGTTTCCATCAGCGCGACGGGATGGCTGAAATTTTCCGTGCCGGGCCCGCCGTTACAGCCCGTAAAGCAGCTAAGACAGTCCACCAAAAAAGGCGCCATGTTTTCTGCCAACATACGCGGTAGATCGTTAAGGTACTTGTAAACCGTAAACGCTCCCTCAATACGGCGTATTCTGGGCCCTAGTGTCGGCGCGTCGCGCAGGATCGTGGCTTTTAAGCCGCCGGGAGACGAAAAGGCTACGGCCCGTTCCGCCATCGGACCATCAAAATCAAAAGGTTTATAGTCATTCAAATTTATTTTGCGCCGTTTGAGGGTGTTTTTGAACCTTGTCATCGTAACGTTAAAGTCGACATGGCCCGTTTCTTCAAACTCGCGTTTCTTGGCGGCGCACGGCGATATTACCGCTATTTTCGCGTCGGCGTACTGAGGAAAATAGTTTTTTATCATTATCGCCGTATGCAGCATCGGACTATGCACCGGCGCAAGGTACTGGATAAGATGCGGCGCGTACAGTTCGCAATAGTTGACGATGGCCGGACAAGGCTGCGATATTATCAGTTTGGGATTATCTTTTCGCACGTATTCAAGGTAACTTTTTGCCGTTAGTTCCGCGCCGAACGCGACATCAAAAACGGCTATGACGCCGCACGATCTTAGAAAGCCTATCAGACGGAATATGTCGTCAAAGACGGCGGCAGCGGAAGGGGCGATCATCACAACCATCGGCGTCCTCGCGTCAAGCTCGTCGAAAAACACTTCCGTGTCGTCGTTTATTGAGCGCGCCATGCTTGTGCAGGCGGTGATGCAGCGCCCGCAACCCAGACAGCGTTCAGGTATGATCGCTATCTTGTTGCCTGAACCGTCCATGCAATGTTTTACCGGGCAGACCGATATACAGGAATGGCAGTTGTTACATTTTTCCGTATCTACTTTTATTAGCGGAGTCATTTAACTTTATCTGCCTTTACAAATTGCCTCCCAGAGGCCGTTAATGTAGGCGATGCCGAGAGCGCGGTCAAACAGACCGTAGCCGGGACGTCCGTCCTCACCCCATATCATGCGCCCGTGGTCGGGTCGGATATACCCCTCAAAGCCCGTGTCATGCAGGGCCTTCATTATCTCGTACACATCAAGGCTGCCGCAGGAGGACAGGTGGGCCGTTTCGTGAAAGCTGTCGGGTGAAAGTATCTTTACGTTCCTGACGTGGGCAAAGTGGATGCGGCCCGCAAAACGTCTGATCATCGCGGGGATGTCGTTTTTCGCGCTGGCGCCCAGCGCGCCGCAGCAGAATGTAAGGCCGTTGCGGGGGCTGTCCACAAGGCCGAGCAGCCTTTCAAGGTCGTCGGCGTTGCGGGCTATGCGGGGGAAGCCGAACAGGTCCCAGGGCGGGTCGTCGGGATGTATCGCCATGCTGACGCCGCACTCTTCGCAGGTAGGGATTATACGTTCCAGAAAGTATTTCAGGTTTGCGACAAGGTCGTCCTCCGACACTTCCTTGTAGGCGTTTATCAGATCCTTTACATGGGCTATCCGTTCCGGTTCCCAGCCCGGCAACGAATGTTTCTTTGCGTCCTCCATGAACAGCCCGATCACGCCGTCAACGTCAAGCCTGTCGGAATCGGCCTGCGAAAAGGCCGAAACGATTGAGCCGTCGTCGAGCGCTTTGTAAAGCACCGTCCGTACCCAGTCGAACACGGGCATGAAGTTGTAGCAGATCACTTTAACGCCGTACTCGCTCAAGTTCCGTATCGTGGCCTTATAGTTTTCTATGCAGCGTCCACGGCCCGGGGAACCCGTCTTGATCGAATCGTGTACGTTCACGCTCTCGATCACCTCAAGCTCCAGGCCCGCGTCATTCACTTCTTTCTTTAGCGCGGCGATGCGCTGTTTTGGCCATACTTCGCCTGCCGGAATGTCTGAAACAGTTCCGACAACGCCGCTCAGCCCCGGTATCTGCCGGAGCTGGGCAAGCGTTATCGTGTCGTCCTTTGAGCCAAACCAGCGGAATGTCAGCTTCATTCAGTTAAAATCCTACCTTTTCGAAGCTGTCCGCGCCGTGATTGCATAGCGGGCATATAAAATTGTCCGGCAATTCCTCTCCCTCGTGGAAGTAACCGCAGACTTTGCAGATATAGCCCTTTCTTTTTGCCATATTGAGGGGCGGCTTCGGCTTGATGTTGTCGGAATAGTACTGGTACGTTACGGACGGCGCGTTTGACAGCAAGGCCGCTTCCGTTACCTCCGCAGTGTACAGCGTGTGCGTGCCCCAGTCCGATGAAGAGATTACCTTGCCTGAATAGAAGGCGTTTGAGTATTTGGGCACGTAGATAAGGCCGTTTTCGCTGCGCTTCTTGTTCTCGTCCGCGCAGCCGGCAAATTTGTCTACATTCCTGCCGCTTTGGAAACCAAAGTGCTGAAACACTTTTAGCGGGGCGTCCGTCGTCAGTACGGAGACGTTGAAGAGACCGGTTTTCAGGATAAGGTCGTTTGTATAGTTCGCCTTTATCACGGCGATGTTGATCCGCTTGGGCGTGTCGGTAAGAAGCACCGCCGAATTGATGATACAGCCGTTTTCCTTGTTGCCGTCACGGGCGGTGAGCAGGAAGAGGCCGTAGCTCATCTTGAAGAAAGAAACGGGGTTCAGCACCTTCGGGTCGTGCGGGGCGATCAAATTTTTCGGCATCGTGTCCGCGATCTTTGCGGCAAGCGCCCTGATCTGTGCCGACTGTTCGCCTTTTACGGAGGAAAGCAGCGTTACCGGGTTGTCAATGATGTTCCAGCCCGGCATCGATCCGCATATCTCGCGCATCAGGCGGCCCGAATTCGGCGCCCATGAACCGTTTTCTATCAGCGCCACCGTGCGGTTCTGTAGGTTGTGGTGACGAATGTCGAGCAGAGCCTCCTCCATCCTGATGAAGATCCCCGCGTTGTACGTGGTCGCGGCGAAGACGAGATGGCTGCAACGGAAAGATTCTGACACGATTACCGAGGCGTCCGTTACCGAAACATCGTACACGACGATGTTCCGCACGCCTGCCTCCGCGAGTGCGCTTGTAAGCAGGTTTACCGCGTTTTCAGTGTTGCCGTACACCGAGGCGTAGGCCACCATAACCGCGTTGTCTTCCGGCGTGTAAGTTGCCCAGCGCTGGTACTTTTCGACGAACCAGCCTATGTTTTTGCGCCATATCGGGCCGTGCAGCGGACAGAGCATATTGATTTCAAGCCCGGCGGCCTTTGACAGCAAAGACTGCACCTGGTCGCCGTACTTGCCGACTATGTTCGTGTAGTAGCGCCTCGCGTCATCCAGCCAGTCCCGTTCAAAGTTCATCTCGTCCGCGAACAGATTCCCGTTAATCGCGCCGAAAGTTCCGAAGGCGTCGGCGGAAAAGAGCACTTTCAGTGAAATCTCGTAAGTCACCATGACCTCGGGCCAGTGCACCATCGGCGCCATCACAAACGTGAAGGTACGCTTCCCCGTACAAAGCGTGTCTCCTTCCTTCACGCAGTAGGAGCGGGAATCCGTGTCAAACGAGAAGAACTGCTTGATCATCGCAAAAGTTTTTTCGTTGGTGACGATTTTTGCGTCCGGGTAACGAAGAATAAGCTCACCAAGCGCGGCGGCGTGGTCGGGCTCCATGTGGTTTACGACCACATAGTCGAGCTTCCTCCTCTTTCCGCCGGAATCCCGGAGCAAAAAGTCAAGGTTTTCAAAGAAAACCGCGCTTACCGCCTTGTCAACCGTATCGAGCAACACGGTCTTCTCATCCATAACGAGGTAACTGTTGTAGGAAACCCCGCGCTCGCTGGGATATACTCCCTCAAACAGCGACAAACGGCGATCGTTGCCGCCTATCCAATAGATTCCGTCATTTATCAATCTTTCATTGTGCATATAGCATCTCCATAATTAATTAATATCGTCTTTTAAAAACCGTTTCCAAAACTTACAGGTTTTGAAACCGATCATGGAAAACCGGCCAACGGCCTTTTTCCCGTTAAATCCGGGACCGGACAAACCTGCCGCCCGGCCCCGCAAATTCTATAAATACTTCCGCAGAGTTTTACGCACGGCCCCTTTGCCGGCAAGCAGTTCTTCAAAGTAGCGTTCAACCTTTTCGGCAAGGCCGGCCTCGTAAAGATTTACGGCAAATACCTTTTCGTTGGACAGTATAGGGCGCAGCCTGCCTTTGGCCGTCTCCGGCCTGCCAAGTTCCACCCCCGCGAGGCTTTCCCTAAGGGCCGGAAGCAGCGGGTCGGGGCTTACCTCAAAAGCCTCTCCCTCATCGTTGAGACCGAGGAGGTAGCGGCACCATGCCGCGATTACGAGAGGAATGAGGGTGAGCTTGTCAACATCGAGATCCGCCCTGTTCACGTACAGCTTTATCGTTTCGCCAAACCTGATACCCAGCTTCTGCGAAGTGTCGGTCGCTATACGCTGCGGCGTATCCGGAATGTTCGGGTTCGGGAAGCGCACCGTCAGCACTTCCTTTACAAAGACCTCCGGCTTTATGATGCCGGGGTCGGTTACGACGGGCATCCCCTCCTTGTACGCGATACCGTTCACCAGTGCGGACAGGTCCGCGTCCCCCATCTCCGCCGCAATCGACGTGTAACCCAGAAGGCAGCCGAACACGGCGAGCGCCGTGTGCAAGGGGTTCAGGCAGGTACAGACCTTCATCCGTTCAACCATGTCCACGACCTCCCGCGTAGTAAAATACACGCCGGCCTTTTCGAGCGGGGGCCTCCCGTTAGGGAAAACGTCTTCGATTACAAGGTACTCGGCCTCTTCCGTGTTGACAAAAGCCGCCGTGACCGAGCCTCGCGGCGACTTCTTTATCTCCATACCGGAAAAACCGATCTTTTCGAGCGTGTACGCCACCTTTTGCGAAGGATACGGGGTGATCTTGTCTATCATGCTGAGCGGAAACGCAACCTTTTTAACATCGTTCAGGTAATCGACAAAACCCTGCCCGACGACGCCGCGCTTCCGCCATTCGGAGGCGGCCAGCGTTATCGCCGCCTTGAGGCGGTCGCCGTTGTGCGAGAAGTTATCGGTGCTTACAAGCGCAAGCGGGGCGGCGCCCTTCGAGTAGCGCTCGTGGAGCAAGGCGCAGAGCTTCAGCATCACATGAGCCTTTGGAAGAAGCCCCCCGTCCAGTTCCGCCGCGACTTCCGGCCTTATACCGCCATCCATACCCTTAAGGTCGTAACCCTTCTCCGTGATCGCGAGGCTGACGATCTGTAACGACGGCTTTGCGAATATAGACTTAAGCGCGTCCCACGCTTTCGCGTCCGCGGTATCGGCTCCGATCACGTCCGTAACGCTCCCGATCACCTCGGTAAGCAAAGCGCCGTCCGCCTTCATCACCACCCGCAGAATCAGGTTGTCGTGCGAACGGTACAGGCTGTCGACACTTTCGAAATCGTTCGGAACCACGGCAATCACCCCCGTGCCGACGGCCCCGCACTCTATCAGCCTTTGGGCTAGCGAGGCATGGTAAGCCTTGAACAGGTTACCCACGCCAAAATGTACCCATACGGGCGCGGCGCGGGTCGCATCCCTTACCGCGTCCATGTCGAAGTCCGGCAAACGTACCCCGGCCTTCTCAAAATCCCCGTTGCGGGCTTTCAAACAATTTTTTGTCAGTTCCAGCATTGTACCACCTTGGGCCGTTGCCCCGACGCCCTCACCGGCGTCTTTCCTGGTTTTTATTATACAGGATCACATTCTCCTCCGCCAGTGCCCGCCGGCGGGTTTCACAAGGCCTGTCATAATACAGGCTGCGGATTCTAGACACTGTTAGAAAATTAGAAGCTTAAGAAACACGATAAGCATCGGGCAGCCACCCTCTCACGCCACCGTGCGTACGGGTCCGCACACGGCGGTTCAAC
The DNA here is from genome assembly GCA_031290855.1 of Spirochaetaceae bacterium. Lineage (GTDB taxonomy): Bacteria > Spirochaetota > Spirochaetia > Treponematales > Breznakiellaceae > JAIRMY01. Next base: position 193 of record JAISLM010000030.1, on the reverse strand, counting down.
GGGCGGGGATGCCAGCCCCGTCTTTCCGCCGGTACAGGCCGAATCCCGAAAACTCCGGCGGGCTTCCGTCCGCGCTTTTATTCGCAAAGTCTGGTTTAATACCCCGCCGAACCTTCGGTTCGCGCTTGCCGCGGCTCACGTAAGGCAAAGCCTACAAAGATTTGGTATTAAACCAGACGATATTATAAACTTC
>JAISLM010000029.1 GCA_031290855.1 Spirochaetaceae bacterium | reverse complement strand
CCTCCGCGGTGTGCTGCCGTGTCACAGGCGAAGAAACCGGGCTTCACCTTATACCGCTCAAAACCGGCCCGCACCGGGATTTGGCTTCTCAGCGGCGTATGTACTGCCCGTGTCGTGCTCACCCCCTGGTTTCCAGCTTTTTCCCCGCCTCCCGAAGCAACAGGTCCGCCTACGCGGGACTGGCCTCCTAAAGTAATGCCCGCGTCTCCCTGCTGATGCCGTAGCCGCCATCCGGCTCCGGAAAGCCGATCATCCCCCGTATCATCGGCGCCGGCAGTTTCCCGCGGGGCCGCCGGTGATCGTACCAGACGGGCCGTGAGCAGTTTCACGAACTCCGCTCCGTACTTCGGCGGACGCCAGCCCCGCTTCCCCGTGACTCCGGATCCCTTCACCGGGCGCTCCTTCCCGTAGCGTTCCGGAGCGGCGGCCGGGTAATCCCGGTTCATCCCGGTCACGGGACCAGGCGGTCCTGGATTTCGCCCCGGCCCTTCTTGCCCGCTTATTGGCAGGCCTTATAATTCGCCTTAATGGTTTCCTGTCTGCAACGCATATCCAGCCTCATTCGGTTTCTCCTCTCCGGATGGAACCGGTATGATTTGGACTGGATTTTTAGTTATTAGGCATCCACTCTTTCGGCTGGATTTTATTCGCAAAGTCTGGTTTAATACCGCGCCGAACCATCGGTTCGCGCTTGCCGCGCGGAGGCTCATGTTTAGGCATCACGGCCCGCCAGCGGGCGGTTTTCGTGTTGCCGCCCGCCGGAGGAGGAGGCGCGGGCGGCTAATGGGCGATGGCGGACGAAAACGGGGGAGGGTGTGCGGGGGCTTGGGAATCAGGCCTACCGCTGCCCTTCCCGGTTTTTCTTCTTTCACTGTTATTCCCGCATCGATCGTCGATCATCGTTCTAATTCATTACCAGGCAACGATTTAGGCCGGTAGAGGGTCAGACCCCGGCTGCTTGGTAAGCTCCGTGTTGTCAAATCCTGAAACAGGTTGACAGATTTTACGCGACCCTGCGGCGCGTATTTTCAGGCGTTTCATTTTAAGGGTCAGATGGGGCCGTCTGGTGTTGCACGGGAACACCGCCTCACCAGCCGCCGCCTGTTTCCTGCTCCGAAACGAACAGCCAAGCCCGTATTTCTGTTTCAGTATCCCGTTCAGCCTTTCGGCACGGGCGTTTTCGTAACAGCGCGGCTCCTCATGTCTACTTACCGGAAGCCTGCGGGATGTGAGTTTTTCAACATACAGATGCGGGCAGTACCGGCTGCCGCAGTCTTAATGAAGGGCGGGCGGGGGCCGCCCCTGCGGGGAGTTCCTTCAGCGCCAGCTCCAGAGCGCGGACAGTTCCCCCGGCTTCCGGGATGTCACCCGCGTGATAGCCGGCTATTTTTCGGGAAAACAGATCCATAAGCAGACCAAGACACGGAAAGCCCCAACCGGTGCGGATGTAGGTAATGCTGTCACGGACAACCGACAGTTTACGGGACATAAGGCGGAAATTGTCTGAGAGGTACGGCGAGCATATCACGCACGTCACCGTTGGTTCGATACTGGAGGCTATGGGATACAGCAGACAGTCGAATCAAAAAATGTTGCAGGTTGGCGAAGGGTACCCCGACCGGAACGCGCAATTTGAGTTTATCAATACAAAAGCGGGGGAGTTTATTAAGGCGGGAGAACCGGTTATCTCGGTGGACACCAAAAAGAAGTAAAACACCGGAAACTTCAAGAATCCCGGCACGGAGCATCGCCGGGCAAAGACACGGGAAAAGTGCTTGACCACGATTTTCCGATAAAAGAACTGGGGAAAATCGCGCCCTGCGGGGTATTTTGTCAGAACAACAACACGGGATTTATTAATGTCGGCGCCAGTCACGACACGCCGGATTTTGCGGCGGAAAGTATTACGCGGTGGTGGCATTGTGCCGGAAAGCACGCCTTTCCCAAAGCGGCAAAACTTTTGATAACCTGCGATTGCGGCGGCAGCAACGGGTACCGGAGTAAACTCTGGAATTTTCGATTGACACAATTGGCGGCGCGTACAGGACTGATATACATATTTGCCATTTTCCGCCCGCTATATAGTGTTTGTCCATAATGTAGACACATTATGGACAAACTTCCTTAAAAACCGCATTTTCGCAGCCTTTAGGCTGCGAAAATGCAGTGTCTGTCCGCAAAGTAACAGACTTTGTGGACAGACACTATATAGAAGTGGAACAAAGTAGGGTACCGTCTGTTTTGTTATATCAGCAAGAAGTGGCAAGGGAAACCGCTGATCGATGTGGAAACCGCAATAGACCTGGTTGGCTCAACCACTACGTCAACAGGGCTGACCGTTATATGTCAGCTTGACGACACCGTTTACGAAACCGCTCAACCAGTCTCTGACGAGGAGTACGAATCAATCCCTTCTAAACGCCTTGCTCCGGTTGAAAGCTGGAATTATGTCCTGCATGGTGTATGATTTCGTATTTACCATTTAACAGTTCCTGAAGGCGGCAAAAACTCCGGACGTGACCTAATCTAAGCGCTTATGTTAAAGTGAGCCGTCTGTTTAGTATTGTATACGGCGCATTTCGTCGATGCGTTTGTTGAGTTGTTCGTAGTTGTCGAGCGACTTTAGCGCTTCAATGGCGGGCTCAAAACGTGGGCTTAGCTCCAGCACCTTTTCGAACATGATACGGGCTTCGGCGTCTCTTGAATTTGAGTATGCGTCAAGGCCGGCAAGGTAGTACTCGTCCACAAGATCACTTTTTGCTTTGCGGCCATTGTCGCCTAGGTCGAAACGGACGCCAAGCGCGACACGGTTCAGCGGCTGAATCTGTGTTAGCAGGTCGAGCGTGTAGTTCACGTCAAGGCTGATGTACTGGAGGCTGACGGCGCTGCCTACTACGGCCCGTATGTTGCCTGCCTTCATCAACAGGCCGGCGCGCATAGACAGGAAGCTTGTTGCCGTTACGGAAAGGCCTGCTGCCCAGTAGGGTTTTTCGGACAGACTTATATCCAGCATATTTACCGGCAGCGAAAAATCGAAAGACATCATCAGTGGGCGGATCGGGCGGTATGAGACGCCGGCAACAGCTACCGTCGGGAGCGGGTCGCCGAGGGCGGCGGGGCCCAGGTTGCGCGCTACAAGGGCTAGTGACATATTGCGGTCTCGGGAGTTGTAAAATTTGAACAGGTTAAAACGGGTAAGTATGCCCACGTCCGCCATTACCGACGCCGCCGACTGTTCCTTGCCGGAACCGGTCGTTACTACTTCAGTGATGTTGTCGGCAAAATCCGGCACGGAACGAAAAGCGCCCTTCAGGTTAAGACCAACCGATACGCCGCCAAAATAGTAACCCGGAAACAGGTTGTACGAACCGTTCAACACGGCAACCGCTTCGGAATAGTAGCCTTTGGACAGCCTGTCGCCGAAATAACCGTACTGAGTAAACGGCAAATACAGCCATTTGCCGCTTAGCCCTATGCCAAGGTTGTTAAAACGCGCCGCATAGGCCAGCGCCTCGATCTTTACGTCCGCTATCCAGTTGTTGTGAAAGAAGGCCAGTTCGGAAATCTCCAGCATCGAAGATCCGGCTGGATTGAACTCAATAAAGGAAACATCGTCCGCAACGGCGGAGTATGCTCCCGCCATTCCTTCGGAACGTCCGCCTATAGGAATGTTGAGGACGGGGAAGGCCGTCAAACCGGCGTTGTCGTCTATCCCGTAAATCCCGTTCAGGTAGTCCGTCAAGGAACCGTAAGCGTCGGCGTCAATGTCCACGGACCAGCCCAGAACGGACGAAAAGAGAAATACGCATAAAAATTGGAGGCGCCTATTCATATAGATTCCGATTATATACTTAATAATATATCGATGTATTAAATAAAAAAGCAAGCGGATCAACACGGCGCGTTAATCCGCGCAAACTCCAACCCACTTTGCCCCGCTCATTTTCAGCCCTAATACATATGGTTGATACCCACATTCGTGTACCGCCCAAACCGAACTTGCCGTTTTTCTGGAAAGCCATAATGAACCTTCCCGCGCAGAGAGGCGGGGTATCATGTAAGCGTCGCGCCATCTCAGAGCTTCGATCGGCTGCGGAAATTTATTCGCAAAGTCTGGTTTAATACCCCGCGGCTTGCCGCGGCTCACGTAATGCAAAGCCTACAAAGATTTGGTATTAAACCAGACGATATTATAAACTTCCTTACAGAACGAGCCTACGCTCCAACCAACACAACGCTTAAGATACCGCGCGGCTTGCCGCGCGGAGGCTCATTATCTGCGGGGCTACTACAAATTCTTGTAGGTTTTATCCATATCTAAGCGCAACAAAACAGCGCCAAGCGTCCGCTTGCGGATTACGCCACAGGCACAGCCCGCAACGGCAAACCGCTATGCGGTTTGGGCCTGGCGTTTTACCGTCTTTTTAACTCAAATAAAGAAGGGATAAGGCGGGGGAACAGACTCCGCCGCGAATAAAATACCGGATCATACGCAAAGCATCCAGGCGGAGGACAGCGGCGAATAACACAAATGATACTTTTGCGTGTCCCCGTCGTGATGCCTAAAAACTAAATCCAGCCGAAATAACTCTAATTCATGTATAGACTTAGACTTGCCTGTTTAAGATACCGGAAAGCTTCTGAGCTTTTTTGTAATTCTTTGTTCTATCTGGAATTAGACTTTTCGTAATTTCTAGTAATATAACAAGCTATGTCATTTGGTTTACATTTTCGACGTCTCAATGTGTGATATAGCCTTGGCGCGATTTTCCTGCTATGATCTATGCCGTATGGAACAGCGAAAACGGAAAATTAGCGACGGCGCGGCGTACAGCGCGATATGCGGCGTTTTTAAGAAACATCGCGGCGGGCTTACGGTCGCGGATCTGGTCGCAAAAACGGCGCTGCCGCTCGAAACCGTGCGGGAACTGGTGAACGGGGTCGCCGACGAATATTCGGCGCATATTTCCGTAACCGAATCCGGCGAGCTTCTCTACTCGTTCCCCTCCGGGTTTACAAGCAGGTACCGCGGTTTCAGGGCGGTCGCGGGACGGGCGCTTGGCAGGATAGGCCGCGCTCTTAAAGTGCTTGGCGCGGGGTTTTTCAAGGCGTGGATAATGCTTATGCTGGTGGGCTACTTCGTCTTTTTCATGCTGATTGCCCTTGCCGCGCTGTTGCTTTCCGTTGCCGCCTCGAATTCGTCCAACAGTAACGACAGGCGCGGCCATTCCGGCGGCGGCCTCTTTTTTATGTCCGGCATCTTCGACTTTATAATCAGGATGTGGTTCTATTCGGAACTGACAAGGTCTTTTGACAGAGGCTACGGAGCTTACTACAGGACGGAGAGAAGGCCGAAGGGAAGACCGTTGTACAAGGCGATATTCTCCTTCGTGTTTGGGGACGGCGATCCCGGCGCCGACATCGAGATGCGGGAAAGGCAGGCGGTGATCGCGTACATCCAGGCGAACAGGGGGGTAATATCGCTGCCTGAGTTCATGGCGCTGACCGGAACGAAAGGCGTCGAGGCGGACTGCATGATCAACGCTTGGTGCGCGGAGTACGGCGGTATGCCGGAAGCGACGGAGGACGGGACGGTTGTATATCGTTTTGACGCGCTGTTGCTGCGGGCGGAAAGCGGCGGGAGAGAGGCGGGCGGACTGGCCGCCCCGCTTAAAACGCCCCGCAGATTCTCGCAAAACACGAAGAAGATGAACGGCTGGTTCTGCGTAATCAATTCGGTGAACCTGTTCTTCGGCGCGTACTTCTTTGTGAACGCGGTGAAGAGCGGGCATCTCCTGACAGAGAAGCACTTCGACGCCGTCTCGTACCTGTACGGCTTTACCTACGCGGCCTTCCGCGGTTTTATGGCCGATCCGCTTCCTTTCATCATGATAGGACTGGGGATCGTGCCGATAGTGTTTTTCACGCTCTTTGGCCTGATACCGCTTTTGCGCTACGCGCTGCTAAAAAAAGAGAACGAGCGGATAAAACTACAGAACCTGCGCAAGAGGGGCTTCGCGCTGATCTGGAACAATCCGGGCGCGGTGAAGGCGGGCGACATAAGGCCCGAGGTCCCGGAATGCCGCCCCAAAAACATCGACGCGGCGCGTGAGGCTGTGATAAAGGATATGGCGCTGTATTCGCTTCCTGATCTTGCCGTGAACGAGTCGGGCGAGACGGTTTATTCGTTTAGCGAGCTGAAACGCGAGCGGGACGCCCTTATCAAATACCGCTCCGGCATAAGCGCGGATAACGCGGAATTGGGCAAAATAATCTTTAATGCGTAGGCGCCGCCTGTGATCATGCTTTTTGGAAACGAGCTTCCGCGCCGCGTTGTACGCGTCGCCCGTATCGCGGGTCTGTTGTTTTTACTGGCCGCATGCGCTGCGACAAGCGCGGTAAAAAAAGGTGACGAGGCCCGGAACGAATTCGCGGAACTGCCGGAAGGAGCGTTTGCCTACATAAGGATAAACGTCAAGCCGGCAAGGGCCCTGCTGGACAGCTTTCTGACACGGTACGGGCTGGGCACGAAAACGGTTAAAACCTTTTTTGACAGAACGGATACCGCTGTCGCGGCCCTCTACCCGCCTTCTCCGGCAAGCCCGCTTGAGGATGTAAAGCGGCGGTTTTTGATGGTGGCCGACGGAAAGAACTATCCCGCCGCGCTGTCGTCGTTTTCGCTGTTTTTTAACCCGGCATGGCAGAAAGCAAGATCGGTAACGGGCGGGAAGTACTGGCATTCCCAAAAGAACCGTCTCTCGTTATTCATGCGGAAAAACAAAGCGCGCATTTCCGACGCCGACCCCTTTTTCAACGAAAACCGGGCGGAAGCGCCCGAGAGTTTCCGGTTCTTCAGCGCGGGCGCGCAGGTAGCCGCATGGATCACCAACACGGACTTCCTGGACAAAACGCTTGCGCGGATGGACATTCCGGTGACTATCCCGGCCTTGGCGTTGTTTATAAGCGCGTACCGGTATGAAGAAGACTGGCAGGCCGTCTTCCGGCTCGAAACGCCGGGGCCGGCCCAGGCAAGAGGGCTGGTCTCAGTGCTGAACCTTGTGCGGAATTCCCTTTCCGAAGGCTATGGCGACCGGATAAGAAGCCCCGGACTGGCGGCCTTTGCCCGCTTCTTGCTCGCCGAGCCGCCCTATGTTGACGGCAGTGCGCTGATCCTGAAGAGCCCGGTGATTCCGGAGGCCGCGCTTGCTGGACTAATCGCTTCGTTTAGAATATAGTCAAATGAGCCGATTTCAAAGCTCAAGGTTAGTTTTGACGCGGCGCCGTGGTTTTCAAGGCCCAAGCCTTACAAACCTGTGGTTTTAAGCGGAGGCCTTTTCAAAACTTCAGTTTTGAAAAGCTTCGAATCAAAATTATCGAGGAATTTATGCCTACATACGGATATGAATGTAAAAAATGCGCCCATTCGTTTGAACTGTTTCAGAACATGAGCGACGAGCCCGTAAAAGTCTGCCCAAAGTGCGGCGGTGAAGTGCGCCGGCTGATAAACGGCGGCGCGGGAATAATCTACAAGGGGGCCGGCTTTTATTCGACGGACAAAGCCGCGCCGCCCGTCCCCAAAAAAAGCGCCGCCGCCAAAACGGATGCCGCCTCACCGTGCGCCTCCTGTCCCAAGTCCGGCGAAGGGTCGCCCTGCGCGGAAAAGGCCGCCGGTTAGTCTCAAGCAAGCAAAGAAATGAAGAAAAAGAAGCCCCGCTTCTTTTGCGACGGCTGCGGTGCGGAAGTCGCCGCAAGCACGGAACGCTGCCCGCGTTGCGGCAAGTATTTTTCTTCGATTCGTTGCCCGCGTTGCGGTTTTAGCGGCGCGGCGGACACCTTCGGCAACGGCTGCCCCGCCTGCGGCTACTCGGCCAAGCCCGTAAACCGGGGCTACCCGCGTCAAACGAGGACGCCCGCGTCCCCCGCCGCGTCCTGGCTGTACGCCGTATGCGTCGCCCTTCTCGTGATGCTTCTGGGCATCATATTCGCGTACGTCACACGCTAGAGCGGCCTCCGTCCGCCAGTCAGAGGGCTGCCCGTATCATTGCTTTCGGTAAGAAAAGTGTACTTATCTACCGGGCAGGCTGATTATCAAGAGGACGTATTCCCATATGTGTTTACTTGTGGACATGGTGCAGCGGACGGAACAGGGGAAACCATTTGCCGTTCGGAATCGGGACAGGCAACAGCGAACCGCCGGAACTAAGTTAAAAGCGCATAAACCGCGTGGAGATCACAACACACTGTTCCACACACAAGACCCCGGCGGATACTTTCGTTTCGGTTAAAACGGACGGGCCGTCCGGACAGGGGAGAACGGGCTTTATTCGCAAAGTCTGGTTTAATACCCCGCCGAACCTTCGGTTCGCGCTTGCCGTGCGGAGGCTCATTTGACGCAGGTTGGAACGTAGTGGGGGAGGGGAGGAGTCTTTTATTCGCAGTGGGGTCTGCTCCACCGCCGCAAAACGCTGCCGGTAACGGACTGCCGTAAACCTGGGCATTCGCCGGTACGCCGGCTTTTGACGGTATCCGGCTGTACCCGAACGGCGATTTCAGCCGCACGTATACATGCCCTGTCCGTCGCCGGCCTCAGGCAGGGAAGTTATGACGATGTCATACCGGCTGTTCGCCGGCCGGACTCTCCGGGTCCGGCCGCGCTATGACACATCCGGGTATGAATGGCCTTCCTGGTCAGGTGACAGCCCAAACCCATGCGTAACAAGGCCGGGGTATTCCCAAAGGATTTCCCTTCGGTCGGATACAGAAAGATGATTTTCAGAAAATCTTCCGGCGTCCACCTTTCCCCGTGCCCGCCGCAGCGCGTCCGGTCCTTCGATTTTTCTCTCCAAAGCCCGGTCAGTACCGATTCCGGAACTCCGAAGGCATAGTTGTCCTTTCCCGTGCTTCCTGTTTATAAGACCGGGGCTGTTTTGCAAACTATTAAAGTAAACGAATATGTAGAGGTCTCCCCAAATTAAGGCGGCTGGACACCTGTCTTGTGGGAGAGACGCGGACGGGGTAGACTGGGGTATGACTGATTTTGCGCACCTTCATGTGCATACGGATGCATCCCTCTTGGACGGAGCGGCGACCGCGGCGGATTTGGCGAGGCGGGCGGCGGCACTGGGTATGAAGCACCTCGCGATAACCGACCACGGTAATATGTTTGGTGTGCCGCGCTTCCGCGACGCCTGTGAAAAAGCCGGAATTCACCCGGTAATCGGCTGCGAATTCTATATGACCCGCGGATCGCGGCACGAGCGGGAAAGCCTGAAACATTCACCGGACGATGACGAAAAGACGGAAGGAAAATCGTATCACCTTGTGTTGCTTTCTACCGGTGAAACCGGTTACCGCAACCTTCTTAAACTCGCCTCCTACGCCTACACGGAAGGTTTCTACTACAAGCCGCGTATCGACGAGGATCTCCTGCTCAAGTACCACGAAGGTCTCGTCTGCCTTTCGGCCTGCCTTGCCGGAGAGATACCGCGCCTTATCCTTGCCGGGAAAAAAGACGAGGCGGAAAAGCAGGCGCTCTGGTTCCGCGATCTGTTCGGACAGGACAATTACTACCTTGAGATACAGGACCACGGAATAAAGGCGCAGAAGGCTTCCAACCCCGTGATAATCGAGATAGCGAAAAAAACGGGGATAGGGCTTGTCGTTACAAACGATGTGCACTATCTGGAACAGGCAGACAGTATGGTACACGACGTGCTGCTCTGTATAGGCACGAAAAAGAAGCTTTCCGATGAAAACAGGCTGCGTTTTGAAGGCGACCAGTTCTACCTGAAGTCGGGGGACGAGATGGCGGCGCTGTTTCCCGAATACCCCGAAGCCGTCGCCAACACGATAAAGATAGCGGAGCGCTGCAAGACGGAAATCCCCAAGGTACAGACAAAGGATTTGGTCAATTATCTGCCCGCCTTTGACATACCACTAGGCTATGGAAACTCCGACGAATACCTGCGGGCCCGCACGGCGGAGGGGCTTCGGGAACGCTACGGCGCGTATGACGACAAGGTAGGGGAGCGCGCCGATTACGAGTTAAAAACGATAACCGAGATGGGCTTTACCGGCTATTTTTTGATAGTGGCCGATTTTATAAACTGGGCAAAACAGAACGATATATCCGTCGGGCCGGGGCGCGGCTCCGGGCCCGGTTCGATTGTCGCCTACGCGCTGCGGATCACCGACATAGACCCGATAAAGTACGGACTTCTGTTCGAGCGTTTCCTGAACCCGGAGCGTATCTCCATGCCCGACTTTGACGTTGATTTCTGCCAGGAGAGGCGGGGAGAGGTTATAGACTACGTTACCCGGAAGTACGGCTCCGAGCGCGTCGGGCAGATAATAACGTTTACTACGCTGAAGGCGCGGGCGGTGATAAAAGACGTGGCGCGTGTCCTGGATATTCCGCTTAACGAATCCAACATGATCGTAAACCTGATTCCCGAAACGCCCAAAACAACATTGAACAGCGCGTTTGAAGCGGAGAGCAAGCTTGTCGAGCTTGAAAAGGAACCGCGTTACACGGATCTTTTTCATTTTGCCCGTAAGCTTGAGGGGAAGTCGCGCAACACAGGGCTTCACGCCGCGGGTGTCGTGATCGGAAAATCAAAGCTGGATAACTATGTACCGCTGTACCGTGACCCGGCGACAGGCGGCATAGCTACCCAGTTTACGATGGATCAGCTTGAAGATGCAGGCCTTGTGAAGATGGATTTTCTGGGGCTTGAAAACCTTGACCTGATAAAAAACGCCGTTACGATAATACGGAACAGGGGCGGCGAATACGCCTGCTTTGACATAGAAAAAATCCCCGAAGATGACAGGTCTACGTTTGAGATGCTGGGCGAAGGGAAAAGTTCCGGTATATTCCAGTTTGAATCGGACGGGATGCAGAATATTCTAAAGCAGACAAAGCCGGGCAAGATTGAAGACCTAATCGCTTTGAACGCTCTGTACCGTCCCGGCCCGATGGAATATATACCGCAGTATATAAAATGTAAGAACGGCCTTGAACCGATAAGCTATCCCGACGAATGCCTGAAAGATATTCTGGAAGAGACTTACGGCGTTATCGTTTATCAGGAACAGGTGATGCAGGTCGCGCAGAGGATTGCCGGGTATTCGCTGGGGCAGGCCGACCTGCTGCGCCGCGCTATGGGGAAAAAGAAGGTTGACGTGATGGCCGCCGAAAAAGAAAAGTTCATCGCGGGGGCTGTCGGGAACGGTTTTGACAGGGAATTCGCCGATAAAATATTCGAGATACTGCTGCCGTTTGCCGGGTACGGCTTTAACAAGAGTCACGCGGCGGTGTACTCGGTTATAGCGTACAAGACCGCCTACCTTAAAGCGAACTTTCCGCTTGAATTCATGGCGGCAAAGCTTACCACGGTGATAAACAGTACGGACAAACTCCCCGTGTACATTGAAGAAGCGCGCAGGATGGGGATAAGGATAGAGCCGCCGGACGTGCAGAACTCACAGCGGCTTTTCAGCGTGAACGACGGCAAAATATTTTACGGGCTGCTAGGCGTAAAGGGCATAGGGTCCGGCCCCGCCGATGAAATTATCCGCGCACGCAAGGACGGTCCGTACAAGGATTTCATGGATTTTCTCGACAGGATAGACATAAAATTTGTCGGGAAAAAGGTCGTGGAGCTTTTGATAGAGACGGGGGCCTTTGACAGCTTCGGGATCAACCGCGCCATGCTTGTCGAAAACCTTGAAAGGGCCGTCGAGTACGCGCAGAAAAAAAAGGAAAACAGGAATTCCGCGCAGGGCAGCCTGTTTGAGAATTCGGGAGAAAAAGAATACGACGATTTTAAATTCACGCCCGTCCCCGACTGGGCGCGGAACGAAAAACTCCGCATGGAAAAAGATCTTATCGGCTTTTATTTTTCTGGCCACCCGCTTGACGAATACAGGGAAACATGGCGGCGTCTCGTAACAGCCGATCTGTCAAAGCCGGAAACCATACTCGGCGGCCTTGAATATATTTTCATGGGCGTGATAAAGACGCTGCGCCCTATACAGATCAAGAAGGGCAGGAACGCGGGCGCTTTCATGGGATCGGGCGTACTTTCCGATTACAACGGCGATATAGAGCTTACATTTTTTACCGATACATGGGAAAAATACCGCGAAGCGCTCGCGGTCGACGGCATAGCGGCGATAAAGGGGAAGTTTGAGATTCGCAATGAAAAGCCTTCGGTGATCGTTAAAGAACTTATTGATATAGAGAGCGCGGCGGCGCCGGCCTCCGGGTCCGCCGGCCTGCCGGCGCCTGACGCGGAGACGGCTTCAAAATCAAGCGTCCCCCCCTCCGCAAACTGTGCCGCGCCGACAACGCTTCTGGACGCGCACAAGGACTTCTGGAAACGCGCCGTAAAAATAAACCTCGCCAATCCCGAAACGGCGAAGGAAGGCGAAACGTTCACGCTAGTGGGAATTCTGACCTCGCTTAAACCGTATCAAATAACAAAAGGAAAAAACAAAAACCGCATGATGGGTTTCGGCAGCCTTACGGATTACAACGGCAGCGCCGACATAACCTTCTTTTGTGACGAATGGGAAAAGTACGGCAGTCATCTCGCCGCCGATACGGTAATCGCGTTCAAAGGAACTTACAACAGGCGGGACGATAAACAGGGCTTCATTTTCAAGGAACTGCTGGACATTTCAAATGCCGGCGAGATGGCGTGGCGGGAACTTCATATACGTTTGCAGAAAGACGCGATAAAAAAAATGGAAGACCTGTACCCCCTGCGGGACTGCATCTGCGAATACTCAGGCTCCTGTTCCGTTTATTTTCATCTGCCCCTTGAAGACCGGGAAGTCAGGCTGCGGAGTACGGCGCTTGGCGCCGCGCCCGGTAACGCCCACCTTAACGCGCTGAAAGGCTGCGCCGTTGTCGAGGACGTATGGCTGTCATAATCTAAGGGACAAAAGCGCCTTGCGCGGTTTTGTCCGGCGTTCCGATCGCCCGCTTTGCCCTAAGGTGGCCGGCAGGCACGGGGTTACGGGGCGTCGACGCGCCTCGCGTTGGTTTAAGTGGAGAAAAATGCTGCAAACTTTAATGATCGTATTAAGCGCCGCGCTTAACATCTTTTCTATGTTGATTTTTATACGGATCCTTCTGTCATGGTTCGGCGGAGCTTACGTCTTCGGACGGCCCTTTGTGATACTCAGCGGGATCACCGACCCCTACCTAAACTATTTCCGCCGCTTTACCGCCCTCAGCGCAGGCGGCATAGATCTTTCGCCTATCGCCGCTCTTGCCTTTCTTTCAATTGTAAACACCGTCGTGTCCACCGTCGCTCGTTTCGGCAGGATAAGCCTGGGAATAGTCCTCGCGATCTGCCTGGGGGCGCTTTGGTCGGCAGCGTCGTTTGTCATAGGGTTTTTTATAGTTGTTCTCTTGCTGCGCCTCCTCGCGTACCTGGTAAGCGCGGACATATACGCGGCTTTTTGGAGGATAATCGACGCCGTAGCCTCCCCCGCGCAGTTCCGCATCAACAGGCTCATTTTCAAAAACAGGATCGTAAACTACCAGACCGGCTTAATCGTGTCCATAGCCGCGTTAATAATTTTGGGCGCGGCGCTCGGCCTGATTACCCGCCTTTTGGCAAAGTTTTTTGCCGGACTCCCGTTTTAAGGAGCCGCAAAGATTGTTTTTGAGGGAATTGACAGCGCCCCTCGATCACGTAAAAGGCGTGGGGCAGGCCAGGATAAAACCGCTTGCCAACATGGGGATATACAGCATCGCCGGGCTTTTGTGCCATTATCCGCGTGACTGGGAAGACCGCTGCCGCGTAGTCCCGCTCCGCGACTTCGCGACGGAAAAAGTCTGTACCGTTGTAATGGTAGTCCGTAACGACTGGGTTAAAACAGGAAAATCGAGAACGCTGAAGGTGCATATAAAGGACGACACGGCTTGCGCCGTCCTCGTCTGCTTCAACCGCCCCTTCCTGGAAAATCAGCTTGTACCGGGGAAGCGATACAGGCTTTTCGGCAGTTTTTCGTACAGGTACGGGGAGCTCCAATCCACGTCGTTTGAATTCGAGGAAGTGAGTGACGATGTCGTGACGGACTTCTTCAGCATACTGCCGGTATACCCGCTCTCCGCAGGCCTTACGCAGAATCATCTCCGCACGATCATGCGGAACGCGCTGCGGCAGTACGCCGGGCCGCTTGAAAACGAACTGCCCGACTCGATAATAGAAAGCGGCGGCCTCCTTCCAAAGGCCGCCGCGATTGCCGCGATCCATTTTCCAAAAAGCACGGAGGAACTCGCGCGCGCTAAAAGGACTTTAATATACGAAGAACTTTTTTATATGGAAATCATAGTCGGCAGACGCTCCCTCGAAAGAAAAAGCATGAGCGGCGCGGCGCGTAAGCAAGATCGCGAAACAGGTGGCGGCATGACGCCGCTTCAGAAACAGCTCGTGGAACGACTGCCCTTCGCGCTGACCAAGGGACAGCGGGACGCCCTCTGCGAGATAAACCGCGACATGGACGATGCCTTCCCGATGGCACGGCTCTTGCAGGGGGACGTCGGTTCCGGCAAGACGCTCGTGTCGTTTCTGGCGGCGCTAAAAGCCATTGACTACGGGGCCCAGGCTGCGGTGATGGCCCCCACGGAACTTCTCGCCCGGCAGCACGCGGACAACGCGGCCCGGCTGCTCGAACCGCTCGGCGTCCGCGTGGCCTTACTTTCCGGCAACATAAAAAGCTCGGGCCGGAATCAAATTTTAAAATCCCTTGCCGCGGGCGACATCGACATAATCCTTGGGACGCACGCCCTCTTTTCCAAAAACGTCGTCTACAAAAAATTATCGCTTGCCGTAATCGATGAACAGCACCGTTTCGGCGTTACACAGCGGCAGGCGATCATTTCAAAAGGCGAGCGTTGCGATCTCCTGATGATGAGCGCGACGCCGATACCGCGCACACTCGCGCTGACTGTTTTCGGCGACATGGATGTTTCCGTGATCCCCGATCTGCCGCCCGGACGAAAACCCGTCGAGACCCACCTTGCAAAAGAATCGAATGAAAAAAAAGTTTACGACTTCGTAAGGCGCGAGCTTGATTGCGGGCGGCAGGCCTACTTTGTTTACCCGCTGATAGAGGCGGAGGAGGGTGGAGAGGAACTTCCGCTGACCGCGCTAAAAGACGCCGAGTCGATGGCCGCCCGCCTTGCGAACGAAGTTTTTCCCGGCATCCCGCTCGCGCTCGTCCATTCAAAGATCGCTGAAGATCGGAAGAAAGAGATAATGGAAGCTTTTCGCGGCGGCGTGACAAAGATACTAGTCGCGACAAGCGTCGTCGAGGTGGGAGTCGACGTGCCGAACGCGACCTGCATGGTGATAGAACACGCGGAACGTTTCGGCCTTTCCGCGCTGCACCAACTGCGCGGGCGCGTGGGCCGCGGCGTGGCCCAGTCTTTTTGTTTCCTGGTTTATTCCGACGAACTCACCGAAGACGGCAAGCGGCGGCTTAAAGTGATGCTTGAAAACCGGGACGGCTTCGTGATCGCGGAGGAAGACCTGAAGCTGCGCGGGCCGGGACAGATAACGGGCACGGAACAATCGGGCTACCTCAGGCTCGGCCTGGCCGACCCCGTCCGCGACGCGGCGGAACTGTCCCGCGCCCGCACGGACGCCTTCACCGTCCTGGAGGCCGATCCGGGCCTGGTCTCACCGAAAAATCTCCGCATAAGCGCCGTCCTCCGACGCGCCCCGCCTTTCTCCGACGCGGGCCTGTAGATGAACCGCGTCGACATTGGCGCCTTCGGAGTGGCGTCGCCGGACTGGGCCGCCCGTGCCGGAGAATTCGCCGCCGCCGTCTGCGACAAACTTTTCTGCGACAAATGGGACCTGTCCCTGCTTTTCTGCGACGATGCCTTCATCCGCGACCTGAACCGGCGCTTCAGGGACAGGGACGAGCCGACGGACGTGCTTTCGTTCCCGCTGGGCGAAACCTTTGTCGAGAACGGCGAGGAACGCTACGCGGGCGGCGACATCGTTATATCGCTGGAAAGCCTGCGAGCAAACTGCAAAGCGTTCAACGTTGGCGAAGACGAGGAACTGCGCCGCCTTCTTATTCACGGTATCCTGCACCTGAAAGGCCTTGACCACGCGACAAACGCGCCGGAAGAAGAGATGTTGCTGCTACAGGAACGTCTTTTAAAAGACCCGGCTTTGGCTTTCCTCCGTTGTATTCAGGCTGATTAAGGGCGCTCTATCCTAAACCTGGCCCGCGATTCAGGTATCAGGTCAAACGTATCCCCCTGGGCGTGTTAGGTTTGACGAGGAAATGGCGGTTGCTGCGGTTCACCGGGCGGATTACGACGCTTATCCGGGGGCGACGGGAAGGGGGTATAATATGTATATTGTTTGCCATGGCGTCTTACACTTCCGCTAGCCGGACAAACAGAGCTTTACCCTACTCAAGCCCTCTCCCAAAGGCCTTATCGCACGGGAGGGTAGGTGTCCGGAATCTTTCATTACACATCATTAATCGTTCATCATTAATTCCCAACCCCCCCCCCCCCCTTAAAATAACCGGTATTTACGCCGGCTCCTTACGGGAGACGGCGGGCAGGTGCGAATGAGCCTCCGCGCGGCAAGCGCGAACCGAAGTTTCGGCGGGGTATTAAACCAGACTTTGCGAATAAAGTTCCCTTAAATACATAAATGTCTCACACCCGGAGCGCTTCACGGAAAGCGTAAACGTTCGATCCGCCGGCATAATGGGGCGTCATTTGGAGGATGGGATGAGGCTGCGTATTGACACTGGAAGCAAAAACCGGCTTTCGGAAGGCAGGCAAACGCCTGTACGTGCCCGGTTTACAGGTGGTAAAAGAACCCTTTGGACTACGACAATGGGTTCTGTTTACTACAGGGAGAACGCAAAGGTGCATGGCATTGTTTTCTAATGACAGATGATGAAGGGTTACCGGTGAATTTCGGGAAGCCGGCTGCGGGCACGGGCCAGGGACGGGGAGGGTGATAATCGCCCTCCCCTCCGTAAATCAATTGTTGGAGAGAAAGATGAAACAAAAGAATTACCGGACTAGCTTTTTTGTATGCGCGGCGTTAGTGTTCGCCCTCCTTCTCGCGTACAGCGCGAGCGAGGACGGCGGCGAGGAAGGCGGAGGCGAACAGGCGGTACGAAGGCTGTCACAGGCTTCAGCATCGGAGACGATCAGGGCATCAACAACAATAGCGCGCATACGGTCGTCGTCCTGCTTCCCGAAAGCACGGACCGCACGAGCCTCGTCCCCAATATCACGCACAAAGGCAAGACAATCAAGCCCGCCTCCGACAAGGCGCAAGACTTATCCGGCGCGGTTACCTACAGGGTTACGGCGGCTAACGGATCGACCGTGGACTGGATCGTGTACGCCCTGCCGCGGCCCCTAAAAACGACTGAGAATGTCAGTACCTACCTTTCGGGTATGCCCGGCGGGGCTGGCGCCGCAGCACCCGTCCCGCTGTCTTTGGGCTTCGCCCTGACGGATACGAACTGGTATCTCAGACTCTACGCGATGGGCACGGCGGGGAAGTTCGTGACGCTCGACCTGTCCGCCTGCACGATGACGGGTACGGCGACATTCAACCCCTACACCTCGGATACTGAGACCAACCACATAGTAGCGAAAAGCAAGATCGTCTCCCTAGTCCTCCCCGCCGTAGCGACCGGCATCATAGAGGGTACTGATGATACCCCTACATTCAAGAACCTCACCGTCCTGAAAAGCGTTAGCGGCGCAGGCGTTATCACAGTCGGCGATTACGCCTTCAAGAACTGCGCCGTCCTCGACACGGTAGACTTCCCCAAGGCGGAAAGCGTCGGCAATGTCGCCTTCAGCTTATTTACCGCCCTCGCCAATGTGAAGCTCCCCGCTGTGACAAATCTCGGCGATAGTATATTCAGCAACACAGGCGGCGGGCTCTCACGATCACGTTCCCTCAGGCCGAACCGAATTTGGCTTAATATGCTCCCGACGCAACCAGCACCTTTTCCAAGAACATCACGATCCGGACTCCGGCATCCCCGACAGGCTACAACGACACCTGGAAGACCGAATTCAAAAAAAACTTCGGCAAGAGCAACTGCGGTAACACCGCTACGATCAGCCTGAGCTTCCAAACGATCCCGTAGCACGGCCCCCGGACAAAACGAAAACCCACTGCCGCCCGGCAGGGTTTTTTTAATGAAGGCTGGCGAGGCGGCAGGGAGCTTACCGATCTGGCGGGGTCTGACCCTCTATCGACTTAATTCGTTACCGGGTAATGATTTATAGGAACAAATGACGAATCGCCGTGCAGGCGTTCCGCGCTTGCTTACGGAGTTTTCTACTACCGCTGCGCGGTGAGTAGAAAACTCCAGCCGCCCGGCAGGGAGCCGCCGTTTGCGATGGCTAATGAGGTATGGAGGAAGAGACACCCCGCCGCCCGGCAGGGTTTTTTTAGATGAGGCCTGTCGAGGCATCCGGGAAGAATGCCTACGAGCTAGTCCTTGCAGGCAATGTCTGGAGTTTGCGTGAAGCTCAACGCTCCGCGTTGGGCCGCAAACTCCGAAAGCCAATACGCAGCGTTGGCTCGGCCGCCTTGAAAATTACGGGCAAAAAGGTTATCACTTTTACATTATGATTATCATGAAGTTCGGCGGGACCTCGGTGGGCAGCGCCGCCGCGATAGAAAAAATGATACGGATTGTAGGCGGTCGGGCAGGACCGCGCGTGGTGGTGGTTTCCGCCTTTTCAGGCGTTACCGATTCGTTGATAGACGCGGCGCGGGCGGCGGGGCGTGGTGAGGCTTTTGACAACGTGATCGCGGCGCTCTCCGGCAGGCACGGGGAAGCGGCGGAGGCGCTGATTGGGGGCGGCGACCGCGCCGGTGCGCTTGCGGAGACGGACGCGCTTCTTGCGGAACTGCGCCGCGTACTTGACGGCATATATATACTGAAAGAACTGTCACCCCGCTCGCTCGACTACATAATGAGCTTTGGGGAGAGGCTGTCCGCCTCGTTGATAGCCCGCTGTTTCAGGGCGGTGGGGCAGGACGCGGACTACCTGGACGCGCGGCTTCTTGTCAAGACGGATAATCGTTACGGTCACGCCAAGGTTCTTGCGGAAGAGAGCTACGGTAACATTAAAAGCTATGTCGCCGCCCGTAAGACACTGCAAATCGTCACCGGCTTCATCGCAGCGGCGCTGGACGGGGCGACGACGACGCTGGGACGGGGCGGTTCGGACTATACGGCGGCGATTTTCGGCGCGGCGCTGGACGCGGAAAGGGTAGAAATCTGGACGGATGTTGACGGGATACTCACGGCTGACCCAAAAATGGTAAAAAACGCCTTCTGCATCGACGAGATTTCGTACTCAGAAGCGATGGAAATGTCCCATTTTGGGGCGAAAGTCCTGTATCCGCCGACGATCCAGCCTCTGCTTGAAAAGAAGATACCGATATGGATAGGCAACAGCTTCAAGCCGGAAGCTAAGGGCACCCTGATTTCGGACGCCAGTTCGAATAGCAGGTGGCCTGTGCGCGGGATAAGCTCGCTTCCAAACATCACCCTTGTCAGCGTGCAGGGGGCTGGCATGGTCGGCGTGTCAGGTTTCTCGTCCCGGCTTTTCGGGGCGCTTGCCCTGCGCGGCATCAACGTTATACTGATAACGCAGGCCTCCAGCGAACATTCGATATGCTTCGCCGTCACGCCCCTTGATACGGGCGAAGCGCTTGCCGCTGTCGAGGAAGAGTTCGCGCTTGAGATAAAGGGGGGCCTCCTGGACAAGCCTGAGGCGGAACAAAACCTTGTCATCGTGGCCGTCGTGGGCGAAAACATGAAAAACACTTCCGGAATAAGCGGGAGGGTTTTCTACGCGCTGGGGCGAAACGGGGTGAACGTGGCGGCGATAGCCCAGGGTTCGTCCGAGATAAACATATCGGCGGTCGTGGCGAAAGAGGACGAGGCCAAGGCGCTCAACGCGATACACGAGGCCTTCTTTCTCGCCGGGACGCGCTCTGTAAACCTTTTTCTTGTCGGTTGCGGCCTTATCGGAGGCACATTGCTTGAGCAGATAGCCGGGCAGAGGGAAACGCTGGCTTACCGCTACAAGATACGGATAAACATCTGCGGCCTTGCCAATTCGCGCGGCATGGTGTTCAACGAGGAGGGCTTTGACCCGGCGCGGGCAAAGGAATTGCTGGCCGCCTCGCCCCTGCCGTTTGACATAGACGCCTTTGTGCGGCGAATGAAGTCTTTTAACCTGCCGAACAGTTGCTTCTGCGACTGCACGGCGAGCGAGACCGTGGCGGCGGTGTACGAGACGGTTCTGCACGCCGCCGTTTCTATCGTGACGCCGAACAAAAAGGCGAATTCCGGCGCGTTCGATTACTACAGGCGGCTTACCGAGTACTCCCGCGACAGGGGCATCCCCTACCTTTACGAGGTTACCGTCTGCGCAGGTCTTCCGGTAATATCCACGCTGCGCGACCTTCACCTGTCGGGCGACAAAGTTCTGCGAATAGAGGCAGTACTTTCCGGGACTTTGAGCTTCATCTTCAACAACTTCGACGGGTCAAAGCCCTTCTCGGTCCTTGTCCGCGAGGCAAAGGCCAAGGGCTACACGGAACCTGACCCCCGCGACGACCTTAACGCGATGGACGCGGCGCGGAAGGCTCTGATTCTGGCCCGCGAGTGCGGCCTTCCGCTCGAATTTTCCCAGGTGAACATCGAGCCGATACTGCCGGAAGCCTGCTTTGCGGCCCCGGACGTGGACGCCTTCTTCGCGGAACTGGAAAAGTCGGACGCCGTATTCGAGAGCCGCCGCGCCGCAGCCTGCGCGGAGGGCAAACAACTCCGCTACGTCGCGGTGATTGAGGCGGATTCGTCCCGGATAGGCCTCCGCGCCGAGCCGCCGGAAAGCCCGTTCCGCTCGCTCGTCGACTCGGACAACATCGTCGTGATCACGACCTCCCGTTACAGCAAGCTGCCGATGGTGATAAAGGGTCCCGGCGCGGGCGCACAGGTTACCGCCGCAGGCGTCTTCGCCGACATAGTCCGCATCGCCCGCTCCCTCGTGTAAATGAAGGTGAACCGCCGGAGACGTGTCAATTCCTGAAATAGGTTGAGGCTTTCCCAAAACTTCAGTTTTTTGGAGACAAGCATTGCTTGGGAGACAAGCATTGCTTGGGAGACAAGCTTTGCTTGTCCGGCTGCCTTGGATTTATATGAAAAAGCGGGCCTTAGTCCGATTAGACCGCTTTTTTGGAAGCTTTTCTCAAAACCAACCGGGTTTTGGGAAAATTAGGTTGACAGATTTTTACGCGACCCCACGGTGCGTGTTTTCAGGCGTTTCATTTTAAGGTCCAGTTTGGGCCGCCTGGTGTTGTCAGGAACACCGCCTCAGTAACCGCCGCCAAGGCCTGTTTCCTGCTCTTAAACGAACAGCCGAGACCGTATACCTGTTTCAGTATCCCGTTCAACCGTTCGGCACGGGCGTATTCTTAGCAGCGCGGCTCCTCATGTCTACTTGCCAGAAGCCCCCGGGCCTTGAGCTTGTCAACATACCTATGCGAACAATACTGACAGCCGCGGTCTGAATGACGGGCGGGGAACGATCCCGCGGGAAGTTTCCCTCATCTCCATCTCCAGAGCGCGAATAGACCCCCTCGGCTTCCAGCGTATCCCCCGCGTGACAGCCGACTATTTTTCGGGACCACAGATCCATCAGCAGACTGAGACACGGAAAGCCCGCGTCGGTACGGATATAGGTAATATCCCCCGCCGCATCCGGTGTGCCTTGTAATAATTCCGCTCATCCCATGCCCGGTTTCTGGCGCCTGTTCCACCGTAAACGGCGTTTTCATGCCATTCTCCTTGGTCTTTCGCCGCCCGGCAAGCGGCTCAACGCTCCGCATTGAGCCGCCGAATCTCAAGTACGTCTCCCCGGCTGCTTGTGCGCTATGTCCAAAAACTCTTTTCCCAGAACAATGAACCTCCCCGCCCCAAGGTCTAAACCTGGCCCGCAAAAATTTTACCTGACGAAAAGCCCCCCGCCGCTCCGCCGCTCCGCCGGAAGGGCGAAGGTACTTTCCGGTTCGGCTTCTTTCCCTTTTTTCTTCGTATGTTAAAGCAAAACGCGGGCAAGCGCACATATATTTACATGAGACATTTAAGAATGCTGAAACAGGGCGTGTGGTACGAAATCAGTACCCGCGTCAACAACAGGGAACCTCTGTT
>JAISLM010000028.1 GCA_031290855.1 Spirochaetaceae bacterium | reverse complement strand
TTCTTAAATGTCTCATGTAAATATATGGGCGCTTGCCCGCGTTTTGCTTTAACATACGGAGAAAAAGTGGAAGAAGCCAAAGCGGAAAAGACCTTAGACCTTCCGGCGGAGCGGCGGGGAGCTTTTCATCAGGAAAAAATTTTGCGGGCCAGGTTTAGTCCCCGGCCTGGGCCGCGCCGCCCCATGTGCGGCGGTCTTTGCGCGATACGCGCCTACCGGTATAATGGAATCATGTTTAGAGGATTGACAATGCGCGCGCAGCGGATTCTGGCTGTTGACGCGCAACAGGAAGCGCGGCGCTACTTTTCGGAGCAGCTTGAGCCTGAGCATATTCTGCTTGCCATACTGCGTGACAGTCAGAGTGTTGCCGTTAGAGCACTTGAATTTCTTCAGATCGATACGGCGCGGCTCAAGAAAGCGCTGGAAAGCATGGTGCTGTTCGAGGACAAGAATCCGGTCAAATACGGCGTGTTCGCGAATACGGTCGCGCCGCCTTCGAAGCGGACAAAAATTCTGCTGCAAAACGCGATGGAGGAGTGCCGGCGGCTGAACAGCGTAGGCATAGGCACGGAGCATATACTGCTCGCCGTCTTTTACGATCCCGCCTCCTGCATACACAGCTTTTTTGCGGAGCAGAGTTCGGATGTCGGGGTACTGCGGGTTGTGTTGCAGACAAACTTTAGCCAAAACCAGAGCGCGGCCGCCGCAAACAAGGGCGGTGACGAGGCGTCGGAGTCGCCCGGATGTTTTCAGCCCTTTGTGGCGGGCGAATCGTCGGCCTGTATCGGACGGGGCTTGCGGCAGCAGAGTTCCGCCCTTGAACAGTTTACCCGGAGCCTGACGACGCTCGCGTTGGACGGCGAGCTCGATCCGCTTATAGGCCGCGAGAAGGAAATCGCGCGCATTGTTCGTACCCTGTCCCGCCGCACAAAGAACAACCCGGTGCTTGCCGGCGAGCCGGGCACCGGAAAAAGCGCGATTGTTGAGGGGCTTGCCCAGTACCTTGCGGGCCCGGACGTTCCGGCCTCGCTTTCCAGGAAGCGGGTACTGTCGCTCGACATGGGGGCTGTGGTGGCCGGCACAAAGTATCGCGGGGAGTTCGAGGAAAGGATGAAGCGTATCATCAAGGAGGCGGAACAAAACGCCAACGTGGTGCTGTTCATCGACGAAATTCATACGGTTATCGGGGCAGGAAGCGCGGCGGGTACGCTTGACGCGGGAAATATGCTGAAACCGGCGCTGTCACGGGGAAAATTTCAGTGCATCGGGGCGACGACGCTTTCGGAATACCGGAAGTACATCGAAAAGGACGGCGCTTTGGAGCGGCGCTTTCAGATGATTCTTGTCGAGGAGCCCGACATTTCCACTACCGAGAGGATACTGCACGGGCTCGCGCCGCGCTACGCAGACTTTCACAATGTTAGCTATTCCGCCGAGGCTATAAGCGCCACGGCACAGCTTGCGGCGCGTTACATCAGCGGGCGGATGATGCCAGACAAGGCGATTGACGTGCTGGATGAGGCGGGCGCGTTGAAGAAGTTGCGCACGGCGCCCTGTCCCGCCGAAATCTCCCGCATCGAGCAGCATATCCTCTCGCTCGACGGGGAAACCAAGAAGATGCTGAACACGGCGCAGTTCGATCAGGCGCAGGAACTGCGCGAAAGGGCGCATGAACTGCGTTCCGCCCTCGATTCCGCCCGCGCCGACTGGGAAAAGGCGGCAGGGAAAGGCTTTAACGAGGTGGGCGAGTCGGACATACGCGAGGTGATCTCGGAAATGTGCGGCATCCCCGTGTACCGCATCGAGGGGGCCGCCTCAAAACGGCTGCTCGACATGGAGGCCGAACTGAAAAGCGGAGTGATAGGCCAGGACGAGGCGGTTTCCCGGATAACGGCGGCCGTCCGGCGCGGTAAGGCGCGGCTTTCCAACCCGTCCCGTCCGTTGGGATCCTTCCTGTTTATGGGGCCGACCGGCGTCGGCAAGACATTGCTCGCCCGCCGCCTTGCCGAATACCTTTTCGGGGCGGAGGACGCGCTTTTCCGCATCGATATGTCCGACTTTATGGAGCGGCATAACGCTTCGCGGCTTATCGGCTCGCCGCCCGGCTACGTGGGCTACGACGAAGGCGGCCTTCTTACCGAAAAAATCAGGCGCAACCCCTACCGCGTGATACTGTTCGACGAGATCGAAAAGGCGCACCGCGACGTTTTCAACCTGTTGCTCCCCGTCCTGGAGGAAGGGGAGCTTAAGGACAACCTTGGGCATACGGTCAGTTTCCGCAACACGGTGATCATTATCACGAGCAACGCGGGCGCGGCCGAAATCTCGCGGGGTTCGCTTGGCTTTACGTCCGGCGGGGAAGCCCCCGGTTTCAGGGAGATAGACGAGGCGGCGCGGAGCGCGGCGCGGAACCTGTTCAACCCGGAATTTCTGAACCGGCTTGACGACATCATCGTTTTTAGGCCGCTGGACGAGATACAGCTTAACAGCATCCTTGACATCCAGCTTACGGAACTTGCGAAACGACTGGACGCGGAATACGGCCTGTCGCTGGAGATAACGCAGGAGGCGCGGAAGATACTGCTCGACACGGGCCGCGATCCGAAGTACGGCGCACGTCCGCTGCGGCGCGTCATACAGAACAAGCTCGAAGACCCCTTATCGCTGATACTGCTTGACGGCCAGATACCTGCGGGAACCGTGATCCTGGCCCGCGCGGAAGACGGCAAGATCGAACTTGACGCGATACCCCGGACGGTGGAGGCCGAGCTGGTCGGCGACAGCTAACGGCTCAACGCCGGCGCATTGGGCTTTCGGGGTTTGCCGCTCACCGGGTAACGGTGAGCGGCAAACCCCACGCGCGCGCACATACCGAATAATGGGTAATGGGACAAAACCGCCTCAAACGGTTTTGCCGGACGTTACACCTTACCGCTTTACCCTGAAATGGAGGGAAAGGACGCCTTCTCGTTCATCCTTATCTTCCCCCTCCCTCATCTTTATAATTAATGAACTTTTCCCAAAACCCGGCTGGTTTTGAGAAAAGCTTCCGAAAAAACGGTATAACCGGACTAAGGCCCGCTTTTTCATATAAACCTAAGGCAGCCGGACAAGCAAAGCTTGTCTCCCAAGCAAAGCTTGTCTCCCAAACAAAGCTTGTCTCCCAAGCAAAGCTTGTCTCCCAAGCAAAGCTTGTCTCCCAAGCAAAGCTTGTCTCCCAAGCAAAGCTTGTCTCCCAAGCAAAGCCTGCCTCCCAAAAACTGAAGTTTTGGGAAAGCCTCTAATCATTCATTAAAACGCCCGACCCGCCGCCAGCAGCAACACGCAAGACAGCGCCATTGTGTTGACAGTTTTGTTCATTGTTTACTTTACCCCTGATTGATACCTGTCCCGGCAGCCCGGCCAGGACGCTGATTGATTTGTTTATATTGCGGCCGCCGGCGGGTTATTCCCAGCCTCCGGCACCGGCGGCGGCGCTAACCTCTATGGCCGGGAAGACATCCGGGGATATGGTTTTGGCAGGGGGTGGGGTTTAAAGCAAACCCAGTAAGCAGGCGACTACGGCGCTTGCTATACCATTCACGCGGGGACATCGCGGCATAGCCTGTAACGCGGAACAAGCGCTGTTCGAAAACTGTACGGCTGTTGTGAATTTTACCCGGCCGGTACGGGCCACAATGCCGAGGCGGACGGCGGCGCGGGCAAGGCGGGAAAGACGGCGTAATCCGTCAATGCGGGCTTGGACCGGGACTTTTTCGCGTCTGGCGGACGGGCGCGGCGGTATCCGGGTTTGCGCTGCTAACAATGATAAATGAGGAATGGGCGGCAAGCAATGAATAATGAGGAATGTGGTGAAAATTGCCGATAAGATAATGAGGTTTTATGTTCTTAATGGAGAGGCGAAGGGCCATTGCTGTTTTTCTCGTGTCGGCCGTTTCTTTTATTTTGACGGGAGCGCTGTGGGCAGGGGATGTAGCGTCATTTGTGGATTTGGGTTTTTCGGAGAACGGAAAAATCTATATGTTCGCGCAGTACGGCGTGGACGAACATACGCTGCGGCCATGGTCTGAGTTGTACATCGTGGATGTCGAGCGCAACGATTTTGTGCCGGACGGTCGTATTTCGTACAGGCATGACAAGCCTGTCGCGCTGGGGCAGGACGGCTCGGCGGCGCTGCTGCGTATCGTTTCGTACAACACCGGCCTCATTCAGAAATACCGCGCCAATTTTATGCGGCAGGGAATTCCGTTGTTTATTTCTCTGGAGGATATTCGCAGCCCTGACGGGCAGACGATAGATTTCAGGGATTTTGAGCGCGGCGTGTACTATGATGCCTCGCTAAAATCCATGCTGTACGGCGGCGGCGCTAAGCTTCAATCTTCCTTTTACATTCTTTTTAACAGCCGTAACAGTGCGGGCGTCAAAAAAACATACCGTGTCGGCAGTCCCGACGTGAGGCGCGCCGGGGTAACGACGTACAGTGTAAAGAAAGCGATTGTCAACCCTGAAAGGACTTCGATGATCCTTGTGATTGAAATGACCGTTCAGAACGGGAACGGGGCCGATATTCGCTATATGATAGAAGCAGTCAAGCTTAATAAATAGTGCGCCTGTAGAGTTTTTCCCAAAACCCGGTTGGTTTTGAGAAAAGCTTCCGAAAAAGCGGTCTAATCGGACTAAGGCCCGCTTTTTCATGTAAGTCTAAGGCAGCTGGACAAGCAAAGCTTGTCTCCCAAGCAAAGCTTGTCTCCCAAGCAAAGCTTGTCTCCCAAGCAAAGCTTGTCTCCCAAGCAAAGCTTGTCTCCCAAGCAAAGCTTGTCTCCCAAAATTGGGAAAGCCGCTATTTTTAGGCGTTTCATTTTAAGAGGCAGATGGGGCCGCCCGGTGTTGTACAGGAACACGCCTAACCTTCGGTTCGCGCTTGCCCTAAACCTGACCCGCAAAAACTTTACCTGATGAAAAGCTCCCCACCGCTCTTCCGGAAGGGCCTTTCCGCTTAGGCCCCTTTCTCTTTTTTCTCCGTATGTTAAAGCAAAACGCGGGCAAGCGCACATATATTTACATGAGACATTTAAGAATGCTGAAACAGGGCGTGTGGTACGAAATCAGTACCCGCGTCAACAACAGGGAACCTCTGTT
>JAISLM010000027.1 GCA_031290855.1 Spirochaetaceae bacterium | reverse complement strand
AGTGATTGAAGATGAGGGGCCTTGCGAGACTTCCGGGCGATAAAGTTTTGGTAAGCGGGCTGGAGTTTGCCACTCACCGCTTAGCTCTTGCGCGGCCGGCGACCAACACGGAACTTACCGATCTGCCGGGGTCTGACCCCATATCGACTTAAATCGTTACCCGGTAATGATTTAGAGCAATAAGGCGTGAGGGATGAGAGGGGCTTTGGCAGGGAATGCGGGATGCGAAATTAATAATGGGGAAAAATTCCGGTTAATAGGGGCTTTCCCAAAACTTCAGTTTTTGGGAGACAAGCTTTGCCTGGGAGACAAGCTTTGACTGTCCGGCTGCCTTGGATTTATATGAAAAAGCGGGCCTTAGTCCGGTTAGACCGCTTTTCGGAAGCTTTTCTCAAAACCAACCGGTTTTTGGGAAAAGCTCACTCGAAACCTTTTTCGTCCTGTGCGCAATGGGCTAAACCAACTGGTGGGTGTCTTTTTATGCGGCGCTTGCTGTAATATTAAGGACATGAAACAGACGCTTACAGAAAAAATAATACGCGCCCATATTGCCGGGGGGCTGGGCGCGGACGGCGGACTTTCAGGCGAGATTGCGATTAAGATCGACCAGACGCTGACACAGGATGCGACCGGGACAATGGCGTACCTACAGTTCGAGACAATGGGTGTAGATCGCGTCCAGACGGAGCTTTCTGTATCTTACGTTGACCATAACACCTTGCAGGAAGACCACAGGAATGCGGACGACCACCGCTACCTGCGTACCGTCGCGGCGCGCTACGGTATCTGGTTTTCCCGTCCGGGCAACGGCATCTGCCATCAGGTTCACCTTGAACGCTTCGGCCAGCCGGGAAAGACGTTGCTCGGCTCTGACTCACATACGCCGACTGCGGGGGGGCTTGGGATGTTGGCGATAGGGGCAGGGGGGCTGGATGTAGCCGTGGCTATGGCCGGCGGCGCCTTCCGGCTCGCCGGTCTTAAGGTTACGGGCGTCAGGCTTACAGGGCAGCTTCAGTGCGGAGTGGCGGCTAAGGACGTGATACTGGAACTGTTGCGAAGGGAGACCGTGAAAGGCGGCGTGGGGCGAGTTTACGAGTACTTCGGCGACGGGGTAAAATTCCTTTCCGTGCCGGAACGGGCCGTGATCACGAACATGGGTGCGGAACTCGGCGCAACCTCCTCGATATTTCCGTCTGACAGGATGACGCTGCTTTTCCTTAATGAGATGCGGCGCGCTGAAGTATGGGAAGAACTTTCCGCCGATCCGGACGCGGAGTATGACCGGGTGATCGAGATAGACTTGTCGAAGCTACGCCCCGCCGTTGCTTGTCCGCACTCGCCTGACAACGTCCGGCCCGTGTCGGAACTGGCCGGCCTCAAGGTTGACCAAGTCGTGATCGGTTCATGCACAAATTCCTCGATAAACGATCTTGCAGCCGTAGCCTCTATAATGAAGGGCGGCGCCGTACACCCCAATGTGGACGCGGCTATCGCCTGTGGCAGCCGTACCACACTTCTTGCCGCGGAGGAGGCGGGTATCCTCCGTAGTCTCCTCCGCGCCGGCTTCAGGATACTTGATAGCGCCTGCGGCCCATGCATCGGTATGGGCTTCGCGCCGAAAACTCACGGAGTGAGCCTCCGCACATTCAACCGGAACTTCAAGGGCCGGAGCGGTTCCGCCGAGGCGGGCGTGTACCTAGTCTCCGCCGAGACCGCAGCCGCCTCCGCCCTGCACGGCGTGTTCTACGACCCATCCGGCTTTGAGATAGAGAGGCGGCAGACGGACGCTTACGTCAACAAGGCGGCCCGTTTCGCGGACTCTATGCTGACAGCACCCCTGCCGCCCGAAGAGGCATCCCGCGTCAATATAGAACGTGGCCCCAACATCAAGCCCTGCCCAGTGCCACAGCCGCCCGCGCATTCCTACACACTGCCGGTTATCCTAAAGACGGGCGACAACATCACAACGGACGACATCATGCCGGCGGGCGCGAAAGTTCTGCCGTTCCGTTCAAACATCCCCGAACTGTCGAAGTTCGTGTTCTCAAAGCTGGACGCGGACTTCTGGAAGCGGGCGTCGGAGGCTGGGGCAGGCGTTATCGTCGGCGGGTTCAACTACGGGCAGGGATCCTCCCGCGAACACGCCGCTCTTGCCCCGATGTTTTTGGGTGTGAAGGCCGTGATAGCCGCGTCCTTTGCCCGCATCCATAAGGCAAACCTGATAAACTACGGTATCTTGCCGCTAGTTTTCGCCGACCCGGACGACAGGGAACGCATAGATCAGGGTGATACGCTGGAGATTGTCGGAATACACGCGCTTCTTGCCGATACGTCCACCGAATTCCCGTCCGTAACGGTGTTGAGCCGGACAAAACCGCAAAGTTACCGCCTCTTCCTTGAGGCCGATTTGAACGGTCGCGCCATCCTCCGCGCCGGCGGAAAGCTAAACGCGATGAGGCGAATAGTTAGTAATGAGTGATGAAACCGCGTCCTGGATTAAAGTTGTCACACGGGTTTCAAAAGATGCGTGATGCGCCGCGATACAGCGAGGCGTTTAAGCTCCGGCCTGTTGAAGACGTGGCCGGCGGGAAATACGCGAGCCTGGACGAGGCGGGGCACGGGACCGTGGAGGCCCGGCACTGGGCAAGTTGATAAAGAAGTATATGCGTGAGGATATACCGCCCAAAAGAATCAAGCTCCCCGCCACAAAACAGCGTCAAGCGTCCGCGTGTGGATTGTGCCACAGGCACAACCCGCAACGGCAAACCGCTATGCGGTTTGTGCCTGACGTTTTACCGCATTTTTACCCCAAAAGGAAGGATAAGACGGTGAGGGGAGGCATGAAAGCGCCCTTTACTGTCGGACAGAAGTGCCGAAAACCGGGCATGAACCGGCAGAATTATTGGTAATGGGGCTTTCCCAAAACTTCAGTTTTGGGGCGACAAGCTTCGCTTGTCCAGCAACCTTTAAAAAACGCGGTTTTGCAAGGCTTTAGCCTGAAAAACCGCAAGAGCCTTCAGGCTCAAGCCCGGTCCAAAACCGTGCGCTTTAGCGCACAGTCAATTAGTTTTGGAACAGGCTCAATTAAAATGTGCCAACGCGCAAAGCGCGTTGGCTTGCGGAGTTTCGCGTACAAACCCCTACGGGTTTGCAGCGCGAAACTCCGGGGTTTGTTAGGTGCCCGCTGTTGCTGTGCCGCTGTTGATGGTGTTTACGCCAGGACCTGTTGCGGATCCTGTTATCACCGACGCTGCGCTTGCCCCGCCGGCCAGTTTGGTCAGCTTGTTGCTGTCATGGAAAACAGCTGTTCTGTCAATACCGGTGATAACCGCATCGGCGTCTATAGAAGTAATGGTGTTAGCATAAGCTGTACCCTCGGTTCCCGCCGCAAGCGTCAGGACAGTGCTGCCGGTGTCAAGCGAAAGTTTGCCGGGATCCGCGCCTTTGCTCAGCTTGATTGAGCCTACTGCGGCGCTGGTTCCGCCCAGGTTAACCGTCGTGTTCGCGCTGATCGCCAGGTTGTTCCCGCTCCCCGTTGCCTGCGTGATGGCCGGGCTTGTACCGCCAGCCGTGAGGGTAGCCGTACCCTGTGCGCCTGACGCCGGGCCGATCGCAGCGATGGTTGCGCCTTCGGCGGCGGATGTTATGGACACGCCGGTGAGGTTGTCGTTTGCGGCGGTGCTTACCGAGGCAGTCCATGTGCCGACATCGCTGAACTCCGTCTTGCCGAAAACAACTTTGCCTTTGGCAGTGGTGCCAGCCGTGGCGAGTACGCCGCCGGACAGGATTTTAACAACGCCGCCTGCCTCCACGGTGACAACCCCGGCCTCCCCAACTGTTATTTTCAAGCCGGACGGAATCGTGACCGTAGTGTTGGCGGTCACAACATCATCGGCCTTGGTCGTTGTTATTTCGAGCCGCCTGCTGGCTGTCAGGCCAATATCCAAAATATCGGAGAGTGGGATGGCTGTAACCGACGCCTTTAACGTACCGCTGCCAACCTTGTTGAACACTGTTTGGAGTTCAGCTTTTGTTCCGGGGGTCCCGCTATATTCCAGCGTACCGCCCGTAATCTGCACCGACGCGATCTTGGTAAGGTCGGCGGCTTTAAGACTGCCGCCTGTTTCCACATACATGGTGCCCGTAATCTCGAAAGTGCTTACATCTAAGCTGGAAAAAAGCCCTACGGACTTTCCGGCGGGGATTTCAAGATTCGCGGTGAGTGTATCCGTACCGCTAGTGGTCCTAACGGCGACATTCGAGTAGGTTTTGAACGCCTCGGCAAGGTTGGATAAACCATCCACTTCGGTATCGTAGTGAAGCAGCGTAGTAGTGTTGCCGCCGCCGGGCGCCTCCTGCTTGCAACCAAAAAAAACAAATGCCGCGCCAAGTAAAGCGGCGGCAAACCCTAAAAATAGACTCCTTCTTAACATTGAGTCCTCCAAAAAATTTGTTCATCCGGGCCAGGCCCGGATTCCAAATGAGGATCGTTTCAAGCGCCGATGGGCGGCGTTTGGAATTTACAAATAAGCGTTCTTGTTGAAGGAAGCCGTGTTTCAGGATACAATTGGAACGCATTTCGCAGCCCCGGTTCAGCGTGAATCCGCCAAGACAAGCGCTGTTCCGGGGCTTCCTCTTTTGGTTATATACTTACATAATATCGAAGGTGAGTGCGGATATCAAGTTAAGGCGTTTTTTACCGGTACGGTAAAAACCTGCCGGGTCATTCTGATACGGTTTATTACTGAGCAATGAATATTAAGGGATGGAAGACGAGAGGGCTGTCGAGGCATCCGGGGGGAAAGGCTTTGGTGAGGGAGGCTGGAGTTTGAGTTAAGCAAACGCCAACTTACCGCTACGCGGTGAGCCGCAAACTCCGTAAGCAAGCGCTCCGCGCTTGCACGGAGACTTCCCCCACAGTATAGCGGAAAGTGCCGTATAGGCGCTAGGATGAAGCTAGTGACAGCTTCTCTCTATATCCATGTTCCGTTTTGCAAGAAAAAATGCGATTACTGTGACTTTTATTCCGTGCCGGAAGGGGACTGGGCCGGCGGCGGGTTGCTGGACCGCTTTGTTGACGCCCTCCGTGCGGATATAGGCGGGCAGCTCGCCGGTTTTCGCGTGTCGGAACCGGCCAGCGTCTATATAGGCGGCGGTACGCCGTCCCTGCTCGGCCCCGGACGGCTCAAGACTTTGCTGGAATTTCTGGAGGCGGCGGGCGGGCGGCCCCTTAACGGCGAATTCACGGTCGAGGCGAACCCGGAGTCCGTCGACGAGGCTTTTTTACGCGCCTGTCTCGAGGGCGGGGTGACGCGGATAAGCTGCGGCGTCCAGTCCTTTAACAAGGAGGCGCGTCGCGCCGCCGGCAGGCGGGGCGGCATTGAACGGCTCGGCGCGGCGCTCGCGCTGCTGGGCGAGGCTTACGGCGGCGCTTTCTCCGCCGACCTCATCTCCGGCCTGCCCGGGGCGGGCGAGTCCGTCCTGCTCCGCGACATCGAAACGCTGCTACGCTACGGGCCGGCCCAGGTTTCCCTGTACGACCTGAGCGTCGAGGAGAACACGCCGCTCTACCGGAATGTCGCCGCGTCAAAGCTTTCCCTGCCCCAGGCGGACGAGGCGGCACGTATCTGGATAGCCGGGCGCGACTTTCTGGAGGCCGCCGGGTACCCCCAGTACGAGGTTTCCGCCTTCGCGCCGGAGGGGAAGCGGTCGGCTCACAACATCGTTTACTGGCGGATGGGGAACTGGCTCGGCGCGGGGCCTTCAGCATCGGGTACGCTTATCCGGGACGGCGGCGGCGGGGAGGCGCGGGGTCTGCGGCGCACGGTGGCCGCGGACCTGCGGGGCTACCTGTCGGAGGATGGGCCGGAAGTCCTTGTCGAGGAACTTGACCGCGACACCCTGATCAGGGAAAGCTTCTTGATGGGCTTTCGTTATATCGAAGGGCCGGACACGGCCCTGTTCCAAAAAAGGTTCGGCTGCCCCATCGAAAGTCTTGCCGGCGAAACCTTCTCCAGATGGCGGGAGCACGGGAAAATGCGGGACGGCCTTTGCGCCCTAAACAGGGAAGGATTGCTGATGTTAAACAAGTTTTTGACGGAATGTTTTATCGATATCGACAGGAGCGCCCCGCGCCGTGGCTGAAGAGTCTTTTGACGGCAAGGCGGCCATCGGCTTTCAAAAGACCACGCTGATGGACTATCCGGGAAAGGTCGCCTCGATCATCTTTTTCCCGTTTTGCAATATGCGCTGCCCCTGGTGCCACAACGGAGACCTGATTTTGGGGCGGAACGCGGCGGGAGCCAAGGCGCTTACCCCGTTGGACGAGGCGCTTTCGAGCGTCGCAAAGCGGAGAAAGGCGCTGGGCGGCGTCGTGCTGAGCGGCGGTGAGGCCGCCCTGTACCCGCGCCTCCCGGAGCTGATTTCCTTCATCAAGCGCCAGGGTCTCGCTGTAAAGCTTGACACAAACGGAACGACGCCCGACCTCTTGGAAAGCATTCTGTCATCGCGGGAAACACGGCCCGACTACGTCGCGATGGACCTAAAGATAGCCCCCGCCCGTTACGCGGAACTTCTGCCGAAAACGGACGAGGGCGGGCACCCGCTTGGAAGCAAGATCGCGGGCCTAGTCGAAAGAAGCGCCGCGATAGTACGCGCTTCCGGCGTGGAGCACGAGTTCCGCAGTCTCCGTCTTCCGGAGCCCTACTTTACGGAAGCGGACGTGGAGGCCCTCCGCCCGCTTGCCGGAGGGAGCGTCTGGAATTTCAGGCCGCTGGTTCGCGGCAAATGCCTGGACCCGGCATGGAATCAGTAGGACGGGCCCGGGACGAGCCTTAGCACGACAAGCTCAGGCGGGTTGAATATTCGCGGGATAAAGGGGCGGCGCGTCGTGAGGCCCCGGCTCACTACGAGTACGGCGCCTCCGATTCCGTACACCCCGCCTGAATATTTTGGGAATAGTCCCTGGCCCGGCGCGTAAAGGCCGTTTACAAGGGGCGGGAGGCGTATCTGGCCGCCGTGCGTGTGCCCGGAAAGCAAGAGATCGAAGCCGTAGGGCGCATAGAGTTTGGCGATTTCGGGCCGGTGGCATACCAGTATCCTGTAAGCGCCCGGCAAGGCGGCCTCCCGTAGCGGGCCTTCCGCGGAGGCGCCGTCGTAGGAGGGGTCGGCGAGTCTTTTGTTCGGGTCTTCTTTGCCGGCAATCACGAGCCGCGCCCTCTTCACGGTAAGCGCGACATGATCGTCCGACAGAACCGTGACGCCGAAATCTGACAGCTCTCTCATTATCTCGTCAACCTTGCCGCAGTCATACTCATGATTGCCGGTAACGTAAAAAACCGGCACGGACGGAGGGAGGCCGGCCAGCAGGAGCCGCGTCCCCAGGGGAGAGGCACGGTTGTCGTATATATCGCCTGAAAGGACGATTATGTCGGGGGAAACTTCGTTTATTCGTTCCAAAACGGGCGTTTGGTCTTCGCCGTAAATGTCGCTGTGGAGGTCGCTTAAAAGGACGATTATGATGGTCTGCCGCTCATTCCGGGCAGGCTCGCCGAGCGGCAGGTCGTAGTAAACGGTTTTTAGCGAGGCGTGGGTAGCACAGTTTGCCAGCAGCATCGCCGCAAGAACACACTTAAAAAGACTATTCTTCAGCGTTCCATTCTCCTCCGCGGTACGACCAGAGGCCGTTCTTCTGCGTGGAGGCAAAGATCAAAGGCCACCTGCCGGCCGCTCCCTTGTCGGCCTGAAGCAACGAATTGACGGCGCATTTCGCGAGGGTCGCGCTGTACTTGTCATAGTCGGCGATGGGGATGCTTGAATCCTGCGCCGAGCCGCCGGGGGAGCGCAGCGTAAAAGCGCCGTCGCCGGTAAACCACATCTCGCGGTATCCCATGCTGTAGACGCCGCCCTTTATGCCTATCAGCAAAAGATTCCTTGTGCCGCCTACCGGCTTATATTCGGCAAGAGCGCCGGTAAAATTATAGCCCGCGTTATATGTAGTCGCGTTGGTGCCCGAAATATCAAATATTGTGCCGCCGGCGCTTACGGCGATGGTCTTGTTATCCATCGTCCTGATGATGCCCGCAATGGAATAAGAGGACGAACCGCCAACAAGCACGCCGTCATTGATCCTGTATATGCCGTGCGCCGTAGCGTAATAATCTCCCGCGACGCCGGTAAGCGGGTCGTCTATAGAGCGTTTTGGAACAAGGCTGCCGCCTTGTTCCTCCAGAAGCGCGTAAGAGTCGGAACCGTTCTTGCCGCCGGCATAAAGCTTGCTACCGTCGCTGTATATGCCCTGAATCATGCCGTAGCCGCTGCTGTTGGGAAGCGGCGTGTCTACAGTCCCGTTCCTTTTATAGACCGTAAAACGGCTGCCCTTTATGCTCAGCATATACAGCGTCGTTCCTGCGGCTGCAATATCGTAGACGTTGGACGGACCGCCCGCCCGCGACCAGCCGCCGCTCGCGTATTTCCAAAGTTTGCCGTTGGCCACATAGATATCGTTGCCTGCCTTTACAAGTTTTGACGGAGAGCCGCTTATAAGCGGGTCTTTGGGTTCCACCTCGTTGGAAATCATCATAAAGATCGGGTCCTGGGCGCAGGCCGCCAAAAAAACCGCCGAAATAAACAAAGCTATACGTTTCATATCTATCCTTAAAAATGGTAGCGCGCACAGAGCGTCAATTCAAAGAAGTTGCCGGTCGCGTCCTTTTCCGGCTCTTTTGACCACTGCGGCACGATCCACCACGCGGCGTTCAGGCCGAAAGACCAGTCGCTGTTAAACCTGAAAAAGCCTGACGCCTGCGGTTTTAAAAACATCCAGTAACCGTTGTAGGTGAGGTACTGTTCCGTCATGCCGCCGACCGTTATCGAAAACGGGAATTCAAAGCGCCGCAACACGAACTGATACCCGGCCGTAATGCCTATCGGTATAAGGTATAAAAAGTTTTTCCCCAAAGTTTGCGAGAAGCTTCCCTGCAGGATGCCGCCGATAAACAAATTTGAATTCCAAAAATAGTTGTAGGCAAGGGACCCCGTTCCGCCTATAAAAAGTTTGTTCTCCAGCAGATCGCCTGATTTTGATACGAAAAACAACGGAAAAAGAACGCCAAGGCTTATCGTAAAAGTTTGATCGCCCCGCGTATACCCGGTAAGCGGTATTCCGTCCCAATCCGTCGTTATCGGCAGATTCGCGTTACCGTCCTCCTCGCCTTCGATATACTCCCCGTCCTCTGTTTCCCCGTCTTCGTCCCAAGTCCCGTCACCCTCTTCCGCCGGCGGAAGCGCCGGGGCGGTCTCGTCCGTAGCCGACTCCTGCGCGACCGACGGAAAAGCCGCTGCCGCAAAAATCAATGCCAAAAAAAAGATCGTACGCGCAAGGCGCTTATTCATACAGTCTCCAGCTTTAACCATTTAAAGCATACTACAACGAAAAACGCCTTTTGAAAAGCGCTGTGAGAGCGTCATAGTCTCTATATTAACAAACGAATCTGTCAAAGGGATACCGTAAAGCGCGAGGCTTTTCAAGAACACTGACTTTTTGCCTTGCTCGTCGAGCGGGTGCGGCGTAATTTCCCTCGCGCCGGGAAGACGGATGTTTCCGTTTACTATCGCGGAAAACGGAGGCGCTATCGTACGCGCGTCCCGCAACAACGAGAATATTCCGGTTTCCCCGTCGTCTTCGTTTTCGGCTAGAACGGGCAGCACCGCCGCGAACTCGCCTCCGTCGTAATGCTGAACATACAGGCCGCTTAGCGAAACCGCGCCTTCGTCCGTTTCGACGAGCCATGTTCCGCCGCCAAAATCCAGATACTGAACGGGGCCGTCAGCTTTTATCGCCCGTTCATGCCTGTCGATAAGGCCCCTGTACGCCTTTTCAAACGTAACCTTGATTTTTTGCCGCAGTTCGCCGTGATCCGCCGGGTAGAAACCCGCCGCCTCATCTTTTTCGATCAGACTTGAAGGCGCGGGAGCGGCTATAAAAAAACTTTTTCCCGTGACGTCAACATAGACAAGCCCCTTGTCGAAACGCTGCGCCTGAACCGGCAGCGTCCGATCCGTAAATTTTATAAAAAAAACATCGGTCACAGGCGCTCCGTAACCCGCCACGCCGTTTTCCCCGCCCGTCCCTAAGCTCTTTCCGTACATGTCGAGGATGTCCCCGCTTACCGTAAAAACCTTGTCGCCCGTCGCATTCAACACGGCCAGCACCAGGCCCGTAATTCCCCAGGAGTTATTGAAGGACGACGAGGAGGCGCGCCAGTTCTGTACCCAGGAGAGGCGCGATTTTTCGGGCCACAGGTGAGCCTCGTCCATGCCCAAAATGCCTAGCAGCGGCATTTCCCGCGCCAAGGCCTCACGGTAAGCCTCGCGGAACAGTCTGCCGAGCCGCGCCCCGCCGTCCGGCGCGGCGCCCAGGTCTTTTTTGGAAAGCAGCCCGACATCGGCGGGAACGGGCAGGGCTGGAAGTATTTCCGGCGTGAAGCTGAGTTCCCCGGCCTCGCGATCGACATAATGCGGCGGCTCGATTGGGGCGGACCTTACGGCGGTCTCCGCTTCCACCACGGGGGGAGGCTTGCTCCGGGACGAGAGGCAGCCGCACAGCGCCAGAGCGGACAGCGTCAGAAAAAGGCGTGTTTTGGAATCAATAAAGTGAATCACTTACGGCAGAATCATAGCGTTTTTTAATGTTTTTGGCAGTATCCGCCGCGCTCTGCCTGTACCTGAACATCGAGTTTATTTCTTCCGAGGCTATAGAACCAAGCGAGGCGCAGGCCGAAAAAAGTCTCCATTCGTCAACCCCCTCCGCGCTCTCAGCCATACTCCGCGCCTTGGCGTAAACCTCTTCAAGCGGAGGCTCGTCCGGCCCGCCGCCGGAAGGTTCCGCCTCCGCCCAGGAGCTTTCAAACACGGCTTCGGAAATCGCTCCGGACGCCGCGGAAAGCGCGGCATTGGCCGCGCTAAGGAATTCCACAAATTCAAACGCCTCCTCCTTGTACCTGCTTGTCGACAAAACGGCCGTATGTACGCAGTTCATGCTGAATACGGGCCGTCCGGAATGGTTTTCGGGGTACGGTATGTTCGTTATTCCAAAGCGCATATTTTCCCGTGTTTCAAGTTTTTCTATCAGTTTTGAAGAAGCCGTAATCATTGCCGTTTTGCCGGCAATAAAGTTATTTATCTTTTCGTCCTCGTCTTTGATAAACGGCGGACGGCCCAGCGTGTTATGCCTGTTAAGGCTGTTAAAAAAATCCATGCTGCCGACAAAGTTCTTTTCGTCAAAATCGAAGCCGTCTTTTTCACCGTTTATCGTTTGCGGCGTTCTTGTACCTGTTTCCGTCCATATCCACGGAAAAATATCCGTAAAGAAATTTCCGCTGACGGACAGCCCGTAAATGTTTTTTTCTTTAAGCCTGAGACACACTTCCGCAAATTCGGCGCGTGTCTTAGGCGGACGGTCAAAGCCCGCGTCTTCCAGAATGCTTATGTTGTAAAAAAGCGCGTTAAAATACGAGTACAGGGGCCGGGTGTAAACTTCATTCTTCGCCGCCCCTTCCCGCGTCTCGCCGCTGTTCTGATTCGCAAACAAAATACTTTTCTCAAAATCATCAAACCACAACGGGTCTACGGTTATAATGTCAGGAAATCTGTGCGTATTTTTTTTGTTTTCATTTACGCCGGAACGCCCGCCCGCTATAGCGTCAAGATACCCGGCACAGTCGTTTTTCAGGTTTTTGTAAGTACGGTTCTCGGCGATAATGTTTACGCCGGGGCGGCTTTTTTCAAACTCTTCAATTATGTTATCAAGGACGGCCCTGTCCATATCATCGTTTAACCACTGCGAAAACACCAGCGTTGTCCGCTTAAAGTTGATTCTTTTTACGGGATAAAAAAATACGGCCAGGGCAAGAACCGCCAGCGCCGTACAGATAACGGCAAGATCAAACTTCTTCATTATCCGGTCAAATACTCCTACCGATAATATCGGCATGGGGTTTGGCTTATGACAGGCTTTCTGTTGAAAAAGACTTTCTTCGATCTTTGGGACAACGCCGCGCCGCTAGCCCTGCTGAACATCGGATTTATCGCCTCTTTCGTGTTTTTCCTGCTGATTCACCGGCTTTTGGAGGCGTTTTCTCCGCTGCCCGTCGCCGTTTCAGGCCTAATGTTCCTGCTTGCCGCAGTCTGGTGTTCCGTATACCTGGCGGCCTCGGCCCTATGCGTAAAAAACGTTTCGGATCGTTCAGGTTTCGGCTTTAACGACTTTTTTGGGGCGTTCCGTTCCGTGTGGAAAACCGGCGTCGTATACGGCATTTTTTTTTGCGCCGGGACACTTCTTTTTACGTTTATAATTCCGTTCTATCTGCTGCTGGACAATGCGGCGGGCCTCGTTATCGCGTCGCTGCTTTTCTGGACGCTCGTACTTGCGGTAACCGTGTTACAGTTTTTTTTTGCAGCCCGCGCACGACTTGGCGGCTCCGCCGTTAAAGTGATAAAAAAATGCTTTCTGCTTTTTATCGATAACCCGCTTTTTTTTATAGGCACGATGTTCCTGGCGCTGCTGATACTAGTTTTATCGTCGCTAAGCGCCTTTCTTTTGCCCGGCCCCGCCGGCATCCTGCTGTTTCTTGACGAGGCCCTGCGCCTGCGTTTTTTAAAATACGACTGGCTCGAACAAAACCCCGGCGCCGACCGCCGCTACATCCCCTGGAACACGGTTCTTTCGGAAGAACGCGAAAAGACAGGCCGCCGCACACTGCGCAACCTACTGTTCCCCTGGAAAGACTAGCCCGCCGCATCTTTCACGCCGAGCGCGGCGGATGAACCCCTTCTGAGGGGCAGGCGGGCTTGATTTTTATGTAGCGGGGTGGCAGGATGGGGGAATGGTAATCAGGGCGAAAGCGCCGCTCAGGCTGGGGCTTGCTGGCGGCGGGACGGACATAGCGGCGTACTACGACGTTTACGGCGGGAACGTGCTTAACGCGACTATCGATATGTACGCGTACTGCGTACTCGAACCGGCGGACGGGGAAAAAATAGTTTTCAGGGCGCCGGACCTTGACGTGACCGAAGAGTACGACCCAAGGGAAAGGCTCACGACGGCAAACGTTTTGTCGCTGCATTCCGGCGTCTACAACAGGATCGTCGCCGATTATAACGAGGGAAGGCCGCTTTCGTTCACGATGACGACCTATTCGGACGCGCCCGCCGGATCCGGCCTGGGATCGTCCTCCACGATGGTAGTCGCCGTGATCAAGGCCTTCGCCGAGTGGCTCAACCTGCCGCTTGGCGAGTACGACATCGCGTCCCTCGCGTACAAGGTCGAACGCGAGGACCTGAAGCTGGCGGGCGGCAAGCAGGATCAGTACGCCGCGACCTTCGGCGGCTTCAACTTCATGGAATTCTACCGCGACGACCGCGTGATCGTGAACCCGCTACGCCTCAAGCGCTGGATACGGAACGAGCTTGAGGCGTCCCTCGTGCTGTACTATACCGGCATCTCCCGCGAGAGCGGCAACATCATCAAAGCGCAGATCGACAACACGAACCGGAAGAACAAGGTCAGCATCGACAATATGCACGAATTGAAAAAACAGGCCGTGTCCATGAAAGAGGCGCTGCTCAAAGGCGACATGAAAAACTTTTCGGACTGCCTCCTCCACGGCTGGCTCGCGAAGCGGAAGATAGCGGACGCGATCACGAACCCCTTCCTGGACGAGCTGTACTCTTACGCGCTGGAAAGCGGCGCGGCGTCGGCCAAAATCTCAGGCGCAGGCGGAGGCGGCTTCATGATGCTGTACTGCGACCCCTGCAGGCGCGTCGCCCTTGTACGCGCTTTGAAGAAGCGGGAAGGCGTCGTCCTGACCCCGTCCTTCACGGAGATCGGCACGCAGGCCTGGACGCTTTTCGACCAGCGCCGCTGAGCCGCTCACCATCTGTTTTCAGGAATCAAACTTAAAATTTCTTTTATCGGCATACAGAGCCTGTCCGCTTCGAGCGAGCGGGAGTGTTCAAGGATAGATTTCGCGGCGGCAAGCATAGCGGGGTACGAGGCGCGG
>JAISLM010000026.1 GCA_031290855.1 Spirochaetaceae bacterium | reverse complement strand
TTGCGGGAGGCCCTTGCCGCCCGGCCCCTTCCTTCCGGAAGCGAACCGGCGGCCTAAAGTTACTTTTTTCTAAATGAGGCAACCAGCCCTTCGGTTACATTTTTAAATGAGGCATTTCGCACCGTACGCTGCCTCATCGAAAAATGTTACCGGAAAGAGGGATTTTAGACGTTATGAAAATTTAAGCGAAATTATATTAAGTTGTTATGCGAGGCCTTCCCAAAACTTCAGTTTTTGGGAGACAAGCTTTGACTGTCCGGCTGCCTTGGATTTATATGAAACAAGAAGTTACGAAAGCGCTAACTGCAGCCAGGACAAAGATTTGCAAAGAAGACCGGAAGGCATCCGGTATCTTAAACGAGCCTGTTCCAAAACTAATTGACTGTGCGCTAAAGCGCACGGTTTTGGACCAGGCTCTTGCGGTTTTCATGCTAAAGCCTTGCAAAACCGCGTTTTTTAAAGGTTGCTGTTCCAAAACTGAAGTTTTGGAACAGCCTTAAACAGGTATGTTTTAAGTCTAAGTCTATTCATGAATTAGCGTTACGCATGGCTGCATTTTGAAATGTCTCATCACGCGCTGTGCGCCGCACGGATTCGGTAATGATACGCGCAGGCTTTCTTACAGTGGGCGAGCTTTGCTATAATTGGGAACCCGTACTATAGAGTTACGGGTACTTTGTAATATTGGAGATAGTTCTATGGAAAAAATACCTGTCGGAGTTCTTGGGGCCACGGGCATGGTCGGGCAAAACTATATCGCATTGCTCGCCGGACACCCGTGGTTCAAGGTGAATTATGTTGCCGCTTCCCCGCGCAGCGCCGGTAAGCGGTATCGCGAGGTGACGGACGGACGCTGGCTGCTCCCGAGGGGCTACGATCCTGACGTGGCGGATCTGCTTGTCGAGGACGCTAACGACGTGTCCCGCGCGGCGGCGGCGGCGGGGCGAGGCGAACTCGCTTTCGTGTTTTCGGCGCTGGAGATGGACAAGAAGGAAATACTCGCTCTTGAGGACGGCTATGCCGCCGCCGGAATTCCTGTCGTGTCAAACGCTTCGGCAAACCGCTGGACGGACGACGTGCCTATGCTTATCGCCGAGGTGAATCCGTCCCACGCGGAGCTTATCCCGCTCCAGCAGGCCGCCCGCGGCTGGAAGAAGGGCTTCATCGTTGTCAAACCGAACTGTTCGATACAGAGCTACATGACGCCGGTGTGGGCGCTGCTTGAGGCCGGTTACGAGGTTAAGCGTATCGTCGTGACGACTATGCAGGCGGTTTCGGGGGCGGGTTATCCCGGTGTGCCGAGTCTCGACATTATCGACAACGTGGTGCCG
This sequence comes from Spirochaetaceae bacterium, assembly GCA_031290855.1. GTDB lineage: Bacteria > Spirochaetota > Spirochaetia > Treponematales > Breznakiellaceae > JAIRMY01. Next base: position 2,793 of record JAISLM010000026.1, on the reverse strand, counting down.
TACATCGGCGGCGAGGAAGAAAAGTCGGAACTTGAGCCGCTGAAGATTCTTGGTTCGATCGAAAACGGCAGGATACGGAAGGCGGACGCGCCGCTTATCAGCGCCCATTGCAACCGCGTACCCGTGATCAACGGCCATACGGCCACAGTCAGCCTGGAATTCGGCGCGAAAAAGCCCGGCATCGAGCAGGTCAGGCGGATTTGGAGCGAATTCCGCGCCCTGCCGCAACAATTGAAGCTGCCTATGGCGCCGGACCGGCCGATAAGCGTGCGTAACGAGGAAAACAGGCCGCAACCCAACAAGGATCGCGACGCGGACAAGGCTATGACGGTAAGCGTAGGCCGCATACGCGCCTGCCCCGTATTCGATCTACGGTTTGTGGGCCTATCCCACAACACGGTACGGGGCGCGGCCGGCGGCGGCATTCTAAATGCCGAGCTGCTTAAAGAGAAAGGCTACCTTGCCTGATAATGGCGAAAGTTACAAAACCTGAAAAGGTTTTGTAACTTTGGGGTTTTACCAGCTACCGTATCCGCCACCGGACGAATGGTCACGGTGGGGTTTGTCCATGGCCAGATTAACACGTATCTGGCGTCCGTCAAATTCCTTGCCGTTTGTGTCCTGAATCGCGGCGTTGGCTTCGGCGTCATTGCTCATTTCGACAAAGCCGAAGCCTTTGGATTTACCGGAATCACGATCAAAAATAATTTTGGTGGATGTTACGGTTCCATAGCTGGAAAAATAGTTGCTGAGGTTTTCCTCGCTTGTGGTGTACGACAGATTGCCGACATACAGTTTGTTACCCATTTAATAATTCCTTATACCGGAAAGCGGATAGATAGCCGCAGCGTCCGGGTGCGCTAATATACACGCCCGCAAAAGCGGACGACTCCCGTCTGCCGCAACATAAAAACGCCGCAACAAACGATTGGATGCAAAATTCAAGGGTATTTAAAAGAAACGCGAAAAAAGCAGAACGTAAGCGCCGAAACACAGACTGCACGGACATTGCCGACCGCAAAATGCAAACTCTCAAAAAAGAACCCGTATCAATAACCATATACGATAATCAAAAAACCGTCAAGAAGAAAATATCCAAACTAAACCGGAAGTAAAAAACAGCTAGCGAACCACGGAAGTTAGTGACCGGCGCCGCTACTCCCTTACCTTGATAAACCGCGAACTATGGGCGCGGCTCAAAAAACGCTGGCGGCGTCCGTTTTCGTACCGCACGGTGATAACAGGCCCATCCTCCCCCTCCTCAATCGCGGTGATTTCCCCATAGCCCCTGTCTTCGTTAAAAACGCGGTCTCCAAGGCGCCAGCGCCCGTCCGAGCTTGTTTTCCGCTTCACGGCGGACGCTGCGGCATCTGCCTTACCGTAATTACCCGCCGGACGCCGCGCCGCCCCCTTATCCACAGGCATCTTGAAACCGTAAGGCGGCGTTCCCACGACCCGCATCTTAGACAGATCGGCCTCGTGCAAGAAAAGCGACGGCTCCATAGGCTCGGTACGGCCAAACATACGCCGGTAAGCGCAGCTTGTCAGGTACAACTCGTCCATCGTCCGTGTCGCGCCCACGTAGAAAAGCCGCCTCTCCTCCTCCAGATCGTCGCTTTCCTTGTCGCCCCTGGGGAAAAGCCCCTGCTCCAGCCCGGTCATGATCACCCGCCTGAACTCCAGCCCCTTCGTGTTATGCAGCGTAATCAGCGTAACCCGCGCCTCGCTGTCCTCCTGCTGCTCGATTACGCGGTCAAGCGCTATATGCTCCAAAAAATCCGCCAGTCCCTCAGGTCTCGCCTCGTACAAGGCCGCGCCGTTCACCAACTCCTGCAAGTTGGCAAGCCGCGTCTCGCCGCACACCTCGTCATGCTCCCCGTGATACTCCGAAAGTCCCGCCTCATCGAGCAGAGCAGCCACGCAGACCGCAAGCCCCTCTGCTGCTTTCAGCGTATGAGGGGGAGCGCATTTTTTGTTTTTGCCGCTTTCTTCGCCAAAAGCGGGAGATGCCTCTACGCGGCTCCCCCTGGCTCCAGCCACCGCTTTTGCGGTGTCTTCCGCCACCCCCACTCTGGGTCCTTTTACGCTTTCTCGACCTTCCTTATGGGGTAGAACAGGCAGCGGAACGTCAGGCAAAACCGCTTGACGCGGTTTTGTGCCACCCCCACTCTGGGTCCTTTTACGCTTTTTCGACCTTCCTTATGGGGTAGAACAGGCAGCGGAGCGTCAGACACAAACAGCGTAGCTGTTTGCCGTTGTGCGGTTGTGCCTGTGGCACAACCCACATACGGATAGCTCGCGGATGCTTGACGCGGTTTTGCGCCGTCCCCGCTCCCCGCGAGCAGCGTTTTCGCGCATTGTTGACGCAGCCGGTGAACGCGGCAATGGGGAAATTACCGGGTCTTGACGGGCGAACACCGGGGCTTCAAAATTGATAGGGCGGGCGGCAGGATAGAATTAATTCGGTTCCGAGGGGAATTATCGGGGTTCCGGGCAGAACTAATTCGGCTCGGAAGGGAATTATCGGGGCTCCGGGTAGAACTAATTCGGTTCGGAAGGGAATTATCGGGGCTCCGGGCAGAATTAATTCGGTTCAGAAGGGAATTACCGGAGTTCCGGACAGAATTAATTCGGTTCGGAATAGAACTAATTCGGCTATGAAGGGAATTACCGGGGCTCCGGGCAGAATTAATTCGGATCCGAGAAAATTATTTGAATTCAAACTGAATTGAAGCAAATAGTTTCAATGATTATTATCGGAGGATAACCAATGACCGCAAGCAAACATATTTC
>JAISLM010000025.1 GCA_031290855.1 Spirochaetaceae bacterium | reverse complement strand
TTCAGACTCCTCCACAAGCGTTCCACCACAATGTTGTCCAGCGCACGATTCCGCTCGTCCATACTTATCCTCACCCCCCGCTCCCGCAACACCCCGGTGAACGCCTCGCCGGCGAATTGGCTCCCCTGGCCGCTTTTGAAGATTGCCGGGGCTCCACGGATGTCCAGGGCTTCTTCAGGCACCGGCACGCAAAACGCGCATCCGGCGTATTCGACACCCGCAATGCAAGGACCTGCGGAAACGGAGTTTCCGACGGCTATACCAGTCGATAATACACGCCGGATATACCTGGTTCCCCTTGACCTTAATACAGGTGATATCCGTCGCCATACCTGATTTGGCAGCCATATCGCCTTGTTCCTCAGCAAACAGGGGTATTTACGGTGTTCTTGGGCGCTGATACTCGTCCGATTCCCCGGATATACCGCCCGTAATACCGCCCGTCCCATGATCCCCCGCACCTGTTTCTCCGTTACCGCTTCGCCCATCTTCTCAAGTTCCCGAAACAGCTTCCGGCAGCCGTAAAACGGGATTTCCCCCAATACGGCGCTTATCTTTTTCACCGGCTCAAGTTCTTTTTCATCCTCCTTTTCATCAGGCTGATAATAACAGGCCGAGCGGCTGATACCCGGCAGGCCGCATTGTTCGGCTATGGTCAGTTCCCGGTTTAAAGGCTCTATAGCGCCGGCCCGCTCCCGTACAGGCGCCTATACTTTTTTTTAGAAGTCGGCGGAAACGATTTTTCCGGTTCGACCTGGAGTTTTCCGGCCTGGCGGCAGGGTTCGTCCCGCTTTCGTTCGGCCGCCGCGGTTTCCTTCCCTGGCTTTTCAAAGATCGATACGGCGTTTTCCAGGAGCAGAGATGTGGGCCTGGATTGCGCCGGCCCGGCCGCAATATGTTTTTGGCTTGCCGCGTTGGAGCGGGTATAGTATAGTAAATGAAAATATATCAATAATCGAAAAAATTATTGACAAATTCTATTAAAAACGGAGACAAATTATGAACGGTTTGGTGATGCTTCTGATCTCGGCGGCGGCGCTGTTGGCCGCTTACCTTGTTTACGGACGTTTTCTGGAGAGAAAGTGGGGGATAGACCCCGGTAAGAAAACGCCGGCCTACGAATTCGAGGACGGCGTGGACTATGTGCCGGCAAAACCGAGCGTGGTTTTCGGGCACGAGTTCGCGTCTATAGCGGGCGCGGGGCCGATCAACGGGCCCATCCTCGCCGCGCCCTTCGGCTGGCTTCCCGTCCTCTTGTGGATACTGTTCGGCGGCGTTTTCTTCGGCGCGGTGCAGGATTTCGCGGCGATGTACGCCTCTGTCAAAAACAAGGGCAAGACTATAGGCTATATCATAGAACAGTACATCGGCAGTACGGGTAAGCGCCTGTTCCTGCTGTTCGTCTGGCTGTTTTCGATACTGGTCGTGGCGGCTTTCGCCGACATCGTGGCCGGTACCTTTACCGGTTTCAACGCGCAGGGCGGACGGATCGAGGCCAACGCCGCCGTCGCGTCCACCTCTATGCTGTTCATAGTGTTTGCCGTGATCATGGGCATTTTCCTCAAAAAGACGCAGCCGGGCGGCGTACTGAGCGGCGGCGTCGCCGTCGTGATGCTGATAATCTGTATCGCGGTCGGCATGGCCGCCCCCGCCTATTTTTCAAAGACTTTCTGGCTTTACCTCGTGTTCGCATACGTGTTTGTCGCTTCTATAACGCCGGTCTGGATACTGCTACAGCCCCGCGACTACCTAAACTCGTTCCTGTTGATAGCGATGATCGTGGCGGCGTTCATCGGCGTCGTGCTCAACGCGCCCGCGATAAACATCCCGGTATTCTCCGGCTTCAAAGTGGGCAACAACTACCTGTTCCCGATACTGTTCGTGACGGTGGCCTGCGGCGCGGTTTCCGGCTTCCACAGCCTTGTCGCGTCCGGGACGGCCTCGAAGCAGGTGGAGAACGAGAAGCATATCCTGCCGATCAGTTTCGGCGCCATGCTGGTCGAGTGTCTGCTTGCGGTAATTTCGCTGATCACCGTAGGCGCTATCACGGTGGCCGGGACGCTGCCTGACGGCGTGGTTACGCCTCCGCAGGTCTTTGCCACGGCGATAGCTGGTTTTCTGACCAAGCTGGGTCTGCCCGAATCGATCATATTTACGCTGATAACTCTGGCGATTTCGGCTTTTGCGCTGACCTCCCTCGATTCGGTCGCCCGAGTGGGGAGACTCGCCTTCCAGGAACTGTTTACCGAGGAGACGGAAAAGCCCGGCATCGTCGGCAAGGTGCTTTCGAACAAGTACGTGGCGACTCTGCTGACCCTGCTTTTCGGCTATCTGCTGGCGATAGTGGGTTACGCGACGATTTGGCCGCTGTTCGGCGCGGCGAACCAGCTTCTGGCCGCCCTCGCGCTGATCTCGTGCGCCGTCTTCCTCAAAAAGACGAAGAGACAGGGGGCTATGCTCTGGGCGCCGATGTTCATAATGCTCGCCGTAACGTTTACCGCGCTGGTATTCACGATAAAGGCTAAGGGCGGCTTGCTTTTGAACGGCGGCTTCAAGTTCGAGGCGGACGGGTTGCAGCTTGTTTTCGCCGTTCTGTTGCTGATTCTGGGTGTGATGGTGGCGGTTTCCGGCGTAAGGAAGCTCGCCGAAAAAAATATTACCGTAAGGAGTTAAATGATGAAAGAGATTTTGGATTTTATCGCGGCATGCAGGCTGTTTTTTCTGGCTACGGACGAGGGCGGACAGCCCCGCGTCCGGCCTATGGGCGTAGCGTTCGAATACAAGGGAAAGCTCAGTTTCTGTACGAACAACACGAAGAAGGTGTTCGCGCAGATGAAGGCGAACCCGAAGGCGGAGATCTGCGCGTCGAACGGCGAAAAATGGCTGCGCGTCACGGGCACGGTGGTCTTCAGCGGCGAAAGGGAGGCGAAGGAAAAGGCTCTGGAAGCCGCCCCGATGCTGAAGAACATCTACAAGGTTGACGACGGCATCTTCGAGATCTTCCAGTTCGAGAACGCCGTTGCCGTGTTCGAGGACATGAAGGGAAACAAGAAGGAACTTAAGCTGTAGACGCGGCTTAAGAGGCGAAATATTTCGCGCCCCGTCCGGAAAAAGACGGGGCGCTATCTTTTATCGGAGAAATTGTGGACAGAACTGTTGGTATCATTTGCGCTTTTGTTATCTATCTTTTGATGATGCTCATGATCGGCTGGCGTACCTCTAAGAAAACGGCAAACGACAAGGATTTCTTTTTGGGCGCGCGCAGCATGGGACCCTGGATCACCGCCCTCAGCGCGGAAGCGTCCGATATGTCGGGCTGGCTCCTGATGGGGCTGCCGGGCGTCGCGTACCTGGGCGGCATGAAGGAAGCATTCTGGACGGCGGTGGGACTCATCATAGGAACCTACCTGAACTGGTTTTTTGTCGCGAAACGTCTGCGCAAGTACACGATCCACGCGGGCGACGCGATAACGATCCCGGAGTTCTTCACGAACCGTTTCAAGGACAAGTCCCGTGTGCTGGCGCTAGTATCCGTGATCTTCATCCTGATATTCTTTACTATTTACACTGCCTCCGGCTTCAAGGCCTGCGCCGACCTTTTCAGTTCGGTTTTCGGGATGGATTACTTTTACGCGCTTCTGCTCGGCGTCGCCGTCGTCCTCGCTTACACGATTCTGGGCGGCTACCTCGCGGTCTGCTCCACAGACTTCGTCCAGGGCAGCCTGATGTTCGCCGCGCTGCTCATTACCGCAATCGCCGGTATCGCGAGCATGGGCGGCGTCTCCGGCGCGGTGAACAGCGTAGGCGCGGACTTCCTGAACCCGTTCCACAACAACCCCAACCAGCCTTTCGGCGCGATGAGCGTTATCTCCGCCCTCGCCTGGGGACTGGGATACTTCGGTATGCCCCACATCCTCGTCCGCTTTATGGGCCTCCGTTCCAACCGGGACGTAAGGTTTTCCCGCAGGATAGCGATGGTCTGGGTGGTAATCGCCTTCGCGGGCGCGCTCCTGGTCGGCGCTCTGGGCCGGGCCTACCTCGCCGTGCCCCTGGCAAAAGAGGCGGCGGAAACGGTGTTCATCGCCACGCTGATGCAGATGTACCCGACCTTCATCGCCGGCATATTCCTTTGCGGCATACTGGCCGCCGCGATGAGCACGGCCGACTCGCAGCTACTGGTGGCGGCTTCCGCCTTCTCCCGCGACATATACTTGGGCTTCCTCAATAAAAAGGCCAACGAGAGGCAGACACTGCTGATGAGCCGCCTGACCGTTCTGGTGATCGCCCTGATAGCGATCTTCATCGCGATGGACAGGAACAGCTCGATATTCGGCATGGTCAGCTACGCCTGGGCCGGTTTCGGCGCGACCTTCGGCCCGCTTATACTGCTCTCCCTCTTCTGGAAAGGCACGACACGAAACGGCGCTCTCGCCGGCCTCGTCGGCGGCGGCATAACGGTTATCGTCTGGAAACAACTCCACGGCGGCCTTTTCGACCTCTACGAAATAGTCCCCGGTTTCGCCGTCTGCCTTCTCCTAGCCGTATTTGTGAGCCTCCTTGACTCCCCCAACAACCCCGAAGTCGAAGCCGAGTACGAAGCCTACGAAAAACTGGGCGACTAAGGGCGCCGACACAACGCGCTTTGCGCGTTGGGCTTTCGGAGTTTGCTACCCACCGTATAGCGGTGAGTAGCAAACTCCAGGCGGCCAGAGAGGGTTTCCTATATCGCCTTCAGGACGGGAAGGGCATCCTGGGTTCCTTCCCGTAAACTTTTTTGTACCGCCCGCCGGCCGTCTTTACAAAGCGCCTCACCCGGCTCCACAGCCTCCCCGTAAAGCCTCACGTCACAAAATGGGAGGCGTCCGCGAAAACAGCCCTATAATCCCCTCTTTCGCCGGCGGTCTCAGTTCCTGTTCCGCAAACTCCCGCCGCTTCACCCCGTCCGCCTTCGCCGGCAGAAACCCGACCCTTAACGGCCTGAAGCCGTTTTTTTAAGACCTTCGTCACCCTCGGCAGACTCCGCTTCAGCACCGACACTTCTTCTATGACCGCCGCCGCCTCCCACGGCGTCCGCTCAGGCTTCTTGTCCGGCTCCGCCATTGTCCCGTCCCGGTAATCTTCCGTCCCGCTCCTTCTACTGGAACGCCGGGCACCTTTGCGGGATGCCGGGAGGACGGAGGGAGGCCGTGCGAAGTTTCCCGAAGGGAAACCCGGGACTGAATGCGAAACGCAAGAAAACCGCGGACGGAAGCCTACCAGAGCCGGAGTTTTCGGGATTCAGCCTGTAACGGCTGAAAGACGGGGCTGGGATACGGGTACACGGGAAACCCGAGGTAACGATGGGTGCCAGGCACCAAATTTGCCTAGTGTCGGGGAAAACCGGTACGCTACATATAGTGTCGGGGTCAGACCCCGTAACGACAGCCGCCGGCCTGTTAGGGTACTGCCGTGCCGCAGCCCTGAAGGTGCGTCCTGTACGGATAAGCAGGCGAATACAGAGGATGTACCGGAAACGCCGGAAAGGGTAGGGGCACGATATGGGAGCCCGGCACAGTCAGGAATATCACCGGAGCGGGCATGGAAGCGGGCGAATACCCATAAGGGTTGCCGGCGGACAGCCCGATACCCGAACACACCCCCGCCAACCGGTATCCTGAAACGAACGGATTCCCCGGCGCACTGAAACGGTTTGAGATGCCGCACGGAAGGACAAGCGCACATATGGGAATACGGATGCCTGTTCTCGCCCATTGAACCGCCGTGTACGGCCCCTTACGCACGATGGCGTGGGAGGACGGCTTCCCGGTTAATGGGCCAGATCCCTACCCGATTAGCAAGGCCAGGACTCGAACCTGGGACCTCCGGGTTATGAGACCGACGAGCTGCCAACTGCTCTACCTTGCGATGATGTTTTAATAGTATACCATTGGTATTTTTATTTCAAGCCCCCGCGTTGCCTCATTGAAAAAGTAGCCCAAAAGACCCCGCATTGCCTCATGAAAAATTTTACCGGAAAGGGACCGTGCTTCAAACTGAAAATGTTACCCAAACTATGATAGAGTTGTTCAGAAACTTCAGTTTCTGAACAAAAGCCGCTTAAAAAATCAAAATTCGGAGCATTTTGCCGGGACTTGTGAAATAACCAGCCGGGTTATTGAACAGGTCCGATAAGGGCGCTGAACGGAGGGCGTCCCCGCGGGGTGAACTTATCCTAATTGCGGAGAACAGGGCAGATGTACCGGCTCGTTACACATTTTCGCGGCGGGTGCGTTCAAGGCCGGAGCTTGCCTGGCTGTAGCCTGGGTCCAGCTTTAGCGCTCGTTCATAAGCTTCGGAGGCGAATCGGTAGTCGCCGGCAGATTCGCGTACGGAACCCAGACGATACCACCAAAGCGCCACGTCCGGCGTCAGTTGTACTGCGGCGGTGTACGCTATGTCCGCGTGGTTGTATTTTTTTTGGTAGCGGTATATCTCGCCAATGAAAAAATACGCGACGGAGGTGCGGTCGGCGTTGGGAATGTTGTTTATATACCTTTGCATACAGCGCAACGACGCCTCAAAATTGCCAAGGTAGAAATACGCCTCTCCCATAGTTTCTACGATGCGGTAATCTTGCCGTACAGCCAGCGCTTCATTCCCGCGCTTTATCACGTCATTATATTTCTTTTGGCGTTGGAGCGCCCATGTCAGCACGGCATAGCTGTCCATTGTCCCGATACCTGTGTTGATCTCATCAAGGCAGATCGCCGCAGCCTCGCGGTATTTGGCTTCGGCCTCTTCCGTGCGTCCCTGGTTTTCAAGGTTCCGCCCTGTCCGGTAAATCGCGGCGGCATCCGGTTTTTCTTGTGAAAATACTATTGGCGCGATCACGCCCAGAACCGCCACAAGAATGAGTGTACCATGAATTTCTTTTGTTACCATAATACAAATATCGGTAAATAGAGCCTTTTCCAAAAATTCTGAAACCAGCCAGAGACGGCTGAAATCCGGGATGTTGAAAATCAGTGATAGTGTCACCCGTATAAACCAATAAAAATGTCACATTGGGTAAAATGAAGGCCGGGGGCAACATGGCTGGAAAGATACCGACGGGACAAAAATAACCGCTTAGGGGAAAGCGTTTGGAAATGGTGAAACAGGGGAAGATGACGCTCAAAGCGGCGGCCGGACAGATGCGGGTCGGTTACCGGCAGTGGATACGCCTGTGCCGGGCATACCGGGAAGGCGGGGACGCGGCGCTGGTTCACGGCTCGCGGGGGAAGCAGTCAAGCCGGCGGACAACTGAAGAAACGCGGGAACGGGCGGTTGAACTATACCGGAGGCGGTATAGCGATTTTGGGCTGACCTTTGCGGCGGAGAAGCTGGCGTAGGAAGCCGGATTGGAGCTGAGCGTGCCGGCGCTCAGGCGGATACTCATCGCGGAGGGATTTTGGCGGGGGAACAGGAGGAAGCGGGAGTACAGCAGCCGCCGGGAACCGCGGAGGCGGTTTGGGGAGTTGGTACAGTTTGACGGCAGCCCACACTATTGGTTCGAGGGGCGTGGCGGGCGGTGCTGCCTCATCACGATGATAGACGATGCGACGAAGACCCGGCTGTCGCGGTTTTTTGAGGAGGAGCCCACGGCGGGAGCGATGACCGTATTGTCTTACGGGATTCGGAAACTTCGTTTCCGCGGAATTACAGGATACCCCAAAGACTGTATTGCGACCATAAGAATGCCTTCGTACTGACCCGCAAACCGACAGACGCGGAACTTTTGGCGGGGATAACGAAGCCGAAAAGCCGCTTCTGGAAGGCCCGCGGGGAACTCGGCATTGAGGTCATCCCGGCGAACAGCCCCCAGGCGAAAGGGCGGGTGGAACGGAACCACGGAGTGGATCAGGACCGGCTGGTGAAAGAGCCGCGCCTGGCCGGTATTCCGACCATTGCGGAGGCAAACAGGTTTTTGCGGGAAGTCTGCCTGCCGAAGGATGACGCGCATGTGCCGCTTTTCGGTGTGGATCTGGCGGACATCCTGTGTTTTGGGTATGAAAGGACGGTATCCAACGACTACATCGTGCGATTCGAAAATCGGCTGTTTCAAATTTTGAAGGAGAACCGGAACCGTCCGCAACCCGCAAAGCAGGTTACGGTACGAAAAAAATTGTATGGAACGATAAGCATCCACTGGAATGGTAAAGCACTAAAAATCAAGGAGGTCAGACTGCCTGAGTCCAACGCCGCCTAATGTGACATTTCTATTGGTCGTTGACATTTTTTAAAAAATTACTGTCAATAACGAGCGATTCGTTCACCCCCTAAAGGCTCTAATTCACTGGGGAAACGTTCACCCCTTCTGGTCAGAAAGGGAAAAAGCGAACAAAAAAGGCTACAACAACATATTGTACT